>NZ_JBIAUY010000003.1:0-191232 GCF_042893475.1 Streptomyces sp. NPDC001604
ATGCCGATGGCGGCGAAGGCCACGCCCGCGAACCAGCTCGGGAACATGTCCTCGAACAGCTGCGGGATCGCCAGCTGCCCGTTGGTGACCTTCACCCCCGCCGCGATCGCCATGAAGCCCAGCAGAGCCAGCAGGCCCAGCATCAGGGTGTAGAGGGGCATCACCGTCGTACTGCGGCGGATCACCTCGCGGCTGCGGGACGACAACGTCGCCGTGATCGAGTGCGGATACATGAACATGGCCATCGCGGAGCCCAACGCCAGTGTCGCGTACGTCCATCGGCCCTCGGAAGGCGGGAGCAGTCCGCCCGCACCGGCTGCCGCGTATTTCTCGCTCGCCCGGGCGAAAACGTGGTCGAAGCCGCCCAGCTTGATCGGGATGTAGATGATCGCGACGGTGATGACGACGTAGATCAGCGTGTCCTTCACGAAGGCGATCATGGCCGGGGCGCGCAGGCCGGAGGAGTAGGTGTAGGCGGCCAGCACTCCGAAGGCGATCATCAACGGCAGGTCCTTGATGAACCAGTTGGTGTTCTCGCCGCCGCCGACCCCCACCACGTCCAGCACCGCCTGGATGCCCACGAGTTGCAGCGCGATGTACGGCATCGTCGCCAGGATGCCGGTGAAGGCCACGGCGAGCGACAGGCCCTTGGAGCCGATGTGGAAGTGCATGGATGCGGAGTCGATGAACATCCACAGGTGCTCGGCGACGCCGGCGCAGGTGAGGGCGACACCGGTCCAGAACAGTAATGGCCGGGGTATCAGCGAAGTGGGTGGCGCGGACAAGGTCAACTCCTCGCGGAAAGCCGGGCGTCGGGGTCTTCAAGGGCGCGGACGGGCGCGGTGACAGGCGGCTGGGCCGACGGGCGGTCCTTGAGACCGAGTACGGCGGGCCAGCGCGGGTCGTCGGGGGCGACGACGAGGTGGCGGGCGTAGAAGCTGTCGAAGAAGGACAGGACGAACATCGGCAGCAGGGTCCAGATCGCCACCTGCTCCAGCGGTCCGTTTCCGGTGAGCGCGGCGATGATGACCACCACGAACACGTTGGGGTAGGTCATGGCCGTGTAGTCGTCGAGCGTCTGGACGTGGTGGCGCCGCTTGAGCAGGGCGGCCAGCAGGCGCAGTCCGAGGGCGATGCCTGCGGCGGTGGGCGCGTAGGTGGTGAAGCCGTCCAGGTCGAGCTTGAGGCAGACCAGCACGATGAACGCGGTCAGCAGCAGCACCGCCACATAGCCGTTGCGTTCACCGTACTTGGCCGTGCGGATCGGCGAGCGTTCCCGCAGGCGTTTGACCAGGAGGTAGACCGCGGTGACGACGCCGGTCGAGGTGGCGGCGCTGATGGCGATGGCCGGGGCGATGTCCTCGTGCAGGGTCAGGGCGAGGACAGTCGAGAACGAGAAGGTCGCGGCCAGTGAGGAGAGCAGGACCTGCGCGAACGTCGGCATGATCATTCCGCCGAGGCAGCGGCTGACGGTCATCGCCACCACCGAGCTGGGCGTGGCGAGGAACACCGCGGCGATCGCCGCCGTACTCGTACTGCCCGCGTCCGACCAGCGCACCAGGGCCGCGAAGGCCATCGGCAGGGCGAGGTAGCGCACGGCGACGGACCTCAGCGTGCCGCGGTCGGTCACGAAGGCCCGCGCGTTCTCCAGCTCGATGCGGCACATGGTGATCACGCTGGCCAGCACCAGGAGCAGAAGCAGCAGGTACGGGGAGGCAGAGATCCGCGCTCCCGCCAGGTTGGCGAGCAGGCCCGCCGCCAGGCCGGCGCAGAAGACCACGGGATGGTTGACGACGATCCAGTCGTAGACCATGTTCAGGGTCTTGTTCTCGTTCTTGACGTAGCTGTGGATCCGGTCGCCCTGCAGCATCTGGGAGTTGGGCAGCCGCAGGTCGTACGACTCGCCGGCCGGACGGTCCAGGATGAACCGGCAGATCAGCTCCACGACGTACTTGTGCGAGACCACGCACACCGTCTCGCCGCGCCGAAGCGCGGGCAGCAGTTCCTCCTCGTAGAAGGCGTGCACGCGGTCCTTGAACTGCTGGAACGTCTCACCGCCGTGCATGGTGGGACTGTCCGCGTTCATGGCCCGCTCGTACTCGGCGATACCGTGGCGGCGCTGCAGGACGGCCTTGCTCTCCAGCGTGTAACTGCCGAAGTCACGCTCCATCAGTCGCTCGTCGACCACGACCTCGGGGACGTCCGCCGCGTCGGCGTCGAGACGGAAGATGGTGTCGGCGGTCTCATGGGCGCGGGTCAGCGGGGAGACGTAGACGCGGTCGAAGTGCCGCCCGCGGTGACGCCCCGCTACCTTCTCGGCCTGGATGCGGCCCAGGAAGGTCAGGGGTGCATCGCGCTGCCCCGCGATGCGGTGGACGGAATTGCAGGTCGATTCGCCGTGCCGGACCATGAACAGCCGGCCCAGCAGTTCCTGCTCGTGGTGCTCTGCCATCACGCGCCCTTCTTCGGGGCGTGCTTGACCTGCTCGGCGTACTGGGAGTCCCAGCCTGCCAGCTTGGTGATGTCGCACAGGTTGTGGACCGCGTGCTTCTGCACGAGCGTGGCCAGCAGGGAGACGGTCCGACGGGCCTGCTGCGCGGTGAGGTCGAACTCGCGGGCCAGGGCGGCACCGAAGTCGGCCAGGTCGTCGTCCAGGATGGCGCGGTACTTGCGGCGCTCGGTGCGGTCCTGAGCCTGCAGGTAATTGACGGTGTTGGGGTAGGCGTTGTCCTTCGCGTAGCTCTGCAGGCGCTCGCGCAGGCGGGTGGTGTGGGGTTCCTCGGTGGCGAGGTCGGCGGCGATCCAGTCGCTGCTGCGGATCAGGCAGTGATGAATGCCGTCGGGGATGTCCATATGCTCCTCGTCGCCGGCCGCTTCGAGACGGCGCAGCACCTCCATCGCCGTGTCGAAGCACTGGTTGCGCAGGGTGCCGATGCTGAACACGAACGCGCCGAGCCGGCCGCGGCGGGTGGTCTCGTCGCCCTGGCGCATCGGGCCGACGCCGAACAGGCCCGCTGTCACCGTGCCGTCGGCGGCGACGAGTTCTCCGTGGGGGCCGACCTCGATGCCCCGGTGGGTCTTGCCCTGCGGCTGCGCGTAGCCGTGTTCGTTGACCAGGCCGTGCCAGAGGGGGTGATCAGGGCGCTCGTAATCGGTCTTGTTGCCCAGGCAGTTGACGACGCGGTCGACGACGATGTCCGGCTGGTCGGCGAAGACCACCCGGATCTTCGTGCCGTCCTCGGCGGGGCGCATGTCCTGGATGCGGGCGGACAGGGCCTCGACGGTCTTCGGTGCGCCGTTGTAACCGCGCATCCGGCTGCGCACGACGCCGCCGATCTCCCGCACGGTGCTGGTGCGGTTGGTGACGATCAGGCTCTTGTAGCGGTCGAGCAGCATGCGCACGTCGCGGGCGTCCATGCGGGAGATCAGCTCGATGACGTACGGCTCCCACGCCTTCATGACCCGCTCGGGGAAGACGGCGTCGAGCGCGCTGCCCGGCTCCACTGCGTGCTCGGCGCGCAGGTGGGCGTACTCCGCCTTGATCCCCTCCACCACGGTCTCGGGGGTGAGCTTCTCGCCGTCGAGGAAGGGCGGTCGGCGGGCCTGCCAGATGTCGTGCTCGTGGTCGACGGGGTAGGTGCCGTGCATGTGGCCGCCGCGGGAGCAGATCAGGATCTGCCCCCGGTGGCCGGCGTGGATGAGGGAGATGACGGTGTCGAAGGCCGACAGGGCGGAGCCCGTGACGAGGACGCTCTCCTCGGGGCCGACCGTCTGGAACCAGTCCTGGGCACCCGGGGCGTAGGGGTCGGCGAGGAAGCGGTCGCAGTCCTTGATGCGGTGGTAGAAGGGCGCCTGCACCGGTGAGAGGTGACCGGTCGCCAGGATCACCTGGTCCGAGGGCAGGTGATGCACGCCGCCCTGCTCTGCCGCGTCGGCGTACTTGACGACGTAACCGCCACCCTGGCTCCGTACGTCGATGACCTCACCGGAAAGCTCCCGCAGAGTCACCTCGGCGGGTGCATCGGCGGCTGCGTCGCGCAGCCGCTCGGCCAGGTACTGCCGGAAGATCCGCCGCGGTACGACACAGGCCACTCCGAAGGTGTGGTACTGCCACTTCTGCGGCCACTCCGGGCGGTCCGCCTCCTCGTTGGCCCACTCCAGGAAGTCCTCCGGCCGCTCGCGGCGCAGGGTGATGCGGCCGGCCTGGATGTTGAGCATGTGCTCCCAGTTGGTGGACGCCCAGCCGAAGGCGATACCCCCGTAGCGGTAGCCCTCCTCCCGCTCTATCAGGCGTATCTCCAGGGGTGTGTCGGCGAAGTGGAGCAGCCGGATGGCGGTGAGCGTGCCGGAGAAACCGGCGCCGACGATCGTGACGCGCCGTGTGGCCGGAACCGCACCGCCCGTGGGGTCGCGTTGCACGCTGCTCGGCTGTACGGCCCTGTCCGACATGCCACGGTCCTGGGTCGGAGTGTCCTGCATCGTGGGGTGCTGCATGTGCACGGTCCTGTCTCCTTCGGTGGGGGGAAAGTCAGCGCCACTCGTGGGTGAAGCGGACGGTTATGGCGTCTCGGATCGAGTTGTGGACGATGCAGCCCCGCTCGGCCTTGAGCAGGGGCTTGGCGATCAGGTCCTTCAGGGCGGTGGGCGCCGACACCTGCACGGTGATTTCGGAGAATCGGGTCGGCGCGCTCACGAGGCTTCCGTCGACCCGGAAGCGGATCTCGGAGGTGTCGGCCTGCGGGTCCTCGGCCTTCAGGGCGGCGAGGAAGGTGCTCACGTAGCAACCACCGAGTGCCAGAAGCAGCAGCTCTCCGCCCATGGGGCCGGCGTCGGTGCCCTCTTTGTCCTTGGGCCGGTCGATGGTGAGCGTGTGGTCTCTGGCCTGGCCCACGACGACGCTGCCGCCGACGGGGCGCAGGGACACAGCGATTTCGGGCATGGTGAGGCACGGACTCCTGTCCTGGAAGGGGCACACGAGGCTCGCCGTCGGGGGCGAGTGGGATTCGTGGGATGCCGGTGAGCACGGACGGGCCTCAGCATCAGGACGGAATGCGGGCTTCCGGAGTGATCGTGGATGATCCTGGATGCGCTCCGTGGCCGGAGGTCAACCCTCGGACACCGCTTGACAGGCGGGACCCCATGTCGTCTAACTTGAAACGACCGTTCCAAGTTGGTCGTGGCCCAAGTGTCCCATGGGGGAGGATGTTCGTGCCGCAGGTGTTGGATCCGGCAAAAGCCCGCACCACAGACGAATTCATCGCGGAACTGAGACTGCTGAAGGCGTGGGCGGGGAACCCGTCGATCACCGAGATCACGCGGCGCATCCACCGGGACTGGCAGCGGGCGGGACGCCCCCGCGGCGAATGGCCGGCCCGCTCCACGGTGGGCAACTGCTTCCAGGTGGGCCGTCGGCGCCCCAACGCCGACCTGTTGCTTGCCGTGGTGAAGGCGCTCGTCGGCGCCGACGAAGCCGTCGTCTCCATCTGGCGGCAGTCTCTTCGAGCGGTGCTCGGCGAGGCCGAAGCCGCCGCGCGGGTCAGCGCCTGCAACCGGCTGCCTGCGGGACCTTCCGAATTCGTCGGCAGAGCCGGTCTGGTGGCCGAGGCGGAGGCAGCGCTGATCTCCGGCCGGCAGGGACCGGCGCTGGTGCTTGAGGGCATGGCGGGCGTCGGCAAGACGTCACTGGTCCTGCACCTCGCCCACCGGCTGCTCGCCGAGGAGTGCACCGAGGTGCCTGTCCTGTTCGCGACCCTGCGAGGCTCCGTCGCCCAGGGGCCGCCCGCCGACCCTGCCGCCGTGCTGGAAACCTTTCTGCGGCTGCTCGGCATCACCGGCGACCGCATCCCGTACGACCTCGAGGCACGAGCGGCTCTCTACCGCCAACTCCTGGCGGGCACGGGCGCCCTGATCGTCCTGGACGACGCGGCGGACGAGGAACAGTTGCGGCCGCTGCTGCCCGGGGCCCCGGGATGCCGCACGCTGATCACCAGTCGGCGCGAGCTGGACGGCCTGACCGGGGCCGCCCGTGTGCCGGTACCGCCGCTCGACCCGGACGACTCCGTCGAACTGCTGCGGGCAGCGGCCGGAGCCGAACGCCTCGCCTCGGATCTGCCTGCCGTCGAGCAGATCGCGGGCTCACTGGGCCACCTCCCGCTCGCCCTGTCGGTCATCGGCCGCCACATGCGCGAGCATCCCGCCTGGGCGCTCGGCGACTACTACCGCGAGCCCCTGATCACCCTGGCCCTGGAGGACGGCGTGCGCACCGCCCTGGCCGCTTCCGACGCACGGCTGCCCCAGGGTGCACGGCGACTCCTTCGTCTGCTGGCACTCCATCCGCCGGCAGAGGTGGAGATCGCAGGAGCCGCCGCACTCCTGGGCGAACCGTCCGCCGTCGCCGAACATCACCTGGCCACTCTGGCCGCAGAGCACCTGGTCGAACGCGCCGCACCCCACCGCTTCCGGGTCCACCCGCTCATCCACGCCTACGCGGAGGAACGTCTCTGCATCGACGAACCTGCGACCCGCATCCACCAGGCCCTCGTCCGCCTGTCGGAACACAGCCCCAGTTGCGGTGCCGACATACGGCTCGAGACCCGAACCATCCGCGGATTCCGCTTCCGCGAGGGAACCAGCCTGCCGAAGCAACTGCACGCAGGGCGGGTACTCGCAGCTTGAGGGGGCACGGCGTCCGGCATCCGCGCGCGGACGCCAGGAGGAGGAAAGTATGCCCGCCGACCAGCACCAGGTCCTCGTTTTCGACGTCAACGAGACGCTCAGTGACCTCACACCACTGCGCGGTCGCTTCGAGGACATCGGTGCCCCCGGGCATCTGCTGCCGACCTGGTTCGCCGGGGTGCTGCGGGACGGATTCGCCCTGACGGCCGCCGGTGCGTACGCGGACTTCGCCTCCGTCGCACACGAGGGCGTACGGACGCTGCTGTCCGGCCTGGAGGGATGGACGGGAGACGGGGAGGCCGCAGCCCGCCACATCCTGGACGGCTTTCCCCAGCTCTCTGTGCACCCCGATGTGCCGGACGGCGTACGGAAGTTGAGCGATGCGGGGTACCGGCTGACGGCGATGACCAACGGCAGCACCGCCCTGACCGAGCGACTGCTGGACGCGGCAGGAGTGCTGGACCGCTTCGAGGCCCTGTCGGACGTGGGCGGACCACGCTGTTGGAAACCGGCACCGGCCGCCTATCACTACGCCGTCGAACGAGTCGGCGTCCGGCCTGAGCAGGCGATGTTGGTCGCCGTGCATCCCTGGGACGTCGACGGGGCGCGCAGAGCCGGGCTGGACGGCGCATGGCTGCGGCGCGGGGCCTCCGTGTACCCGCGCACGATGACCCCGCCCGCTTTCAGTGCGCAGGACCTGACGGAGCTTGCGGAGATGCTGGCCTCCGACCGGTGACAACGCCAAGACCTCCGACCCCGGGCCATGATGTGCATCGGCGTCACGCCGGCTACGCCTCCTGCTGCATCCTCCGTGCGATCCGCCCATGGTCCCGCAGCGCCTCCGTCAGGCCCGGCAGCACCGGTTCGCCCCGGTCGACGAGGATCCGGCCCCCGACCACCGTCGTCCAGGCACGCGCCGGACCGCAGCGCAGCCAGGCCTCGACGGGGTCGCTCAACGCGCCCGCCAGGGCGACCTCGTGGAGGTCCCAGACGACCAGGTCGGCGCAGGCGCCCGGGCGCAGATGGCCCAACTCGTCGGCGCGGCCGAGGCATTGGGCCGAACCGCGGGTGGCGATGTCGAGGGCGTCGCGGGCGGTCATCGCGCCAGGTCCGCCGCGGTAGCGTCCCAGCAGGAGGGCACCCCGTGTCTCCATCCAGAGGGAAGCGTGGTCCGTGGAGGCGGAGCCGTCGCAGCCGATACCGACGGGCAGGCCGAGTTCGCGCATCTCCTTGACGCGCGCGGTGCCGCCGCCGATGAGCATGTTGGAGCTGGGGCAGTGCGCGACGCCGACGCCCGCTGCCGCGAGCCGGCCGAGTTCGTCGTCGTTGGGGTAGATGCAGTGGGCGACCCAGGTGCGGTCGCTCATCCAGCCGCAGTCCTCGAAGTACTCCACGGGCCGGCAGCCGTAGGTTTCCAGGCAGTAGGTGTCCTCGTCGTGGTCCTCGGCGAGGTGGGTGTGCAGGCGTACGTCGTGGCGTTCGGCGAGTTCCGCGGTCGCGGTCATGACCTCCTTGGTCACCGAGAACGGCGAGCAGGGCGCGAGCGCGACCCGGATCAGGGCGCCCGGCGTCGGGTCGTGGTGGGTCTTGATCAAGCGCTCGCTGTCGGCGAGCACCTCGTCGACGGTCTGGGTGACGCTCCTGGGCGGCAGTCCGCCGTCCTCGACGGAGCGGGTCATGGAGCCGCGGGTCGCATGGAAGCGGAAGCCGATGTCGCGGGCGGCGCGGATCTCGGCGTCCACCAGGTGCGGGCGGGGGTGGACGTACAGGTGGTCGGAGGAGGTGGTGCAGCCGCCCATCAGCAGTTCGGCCATGCCGACGTACGCCGACACGTAGGCGGCTTCTTCGTCGAGGGCCGACCACAGCGGGTAGAGGGTGGTCAGCCAGTCGAAGAGGGTGCCGCTCACGGCGGGGGCGTAGGCGCGCGTGAGGTTCTGGTAGATGTGATGGTGCGTGTTGATCAGGCCGGGAGTGACCAGCCGTCCGGCCGCGGAGACGGTCGTACGGGCCTCGGGCTCGGTGCCGGCCGTGCCCACGGCGGTGACCCGACCATTGCTGACGGCCACCCAGCCGCCGGGCATCTCGCTCCCCCCGTCGACCACCAGCAGACCGGCGTCCTTGACCAGCAGATCCACGGCTGACGTCATGGCGCCCATCGTAGACAGGTACGGCCGGAAAGACCTGGCGAGTCGTCCGACGACCCACGTACGGTGTGATCATCCGCAGTGTCCCTTCGCAACTGTCCCTTCGCAAAGGCGGTCCTACATGGCCCTGTTCGACCTCCCCCTCGACGAGCTCCGCGACTACCGCAGCGAGTCCGTGGAGCCAGAGGACTTCGACGCGTTCTGGTCCAAGACCCTGCAGGAGGCCCGCGAGCACGATCTGGACGCCCGTTTCGAGCCGGTCGACACGGGCCTGACGACGGTCGACGTGTACGACGTGACCTTCGCGGGCTTCGGCGGTCACCCGGTGAAGGGCTGGCTGACGCTGCCCGCCGCGGCCGAGGAGCCGATACCGCTGGTCGTGGAGTTCCTCGGCTACGGCGGCGGGCGCGGGCTGCCGCACGAGCACCTGCTGTGGGCGTCCACGGGCCGGGCGCACTTCGTGATGGACACGCGCGGGCAGGGCAGCGGCTGGGGCGGGGGCGGGGACACCGCGGACCCGGTGGGCGGTGCGCCCGCCTACCCGGGGTTCATGACCCGCGGCATCGACGCGCCCGAGAACTACTACTACCGGCGGGTGTTCACGGACGCGGTGCGTGCCGTCGAGGCGGCCCGCTCACACCCCCTCACCGACGCCTCCCGCACGGCCGCCCTCGGCGGCAGCCAGGGCGGCGGCATCACCATCGCGGTGGGCGGTCTGGTACCGGACCTGGCCGCGATCGCCCCGGACGTGCCGTTCCTGTGCGACTACCCGCGCGCGGCGACGATGACGGACCGGCACCCGTACCGTGAGATCGGCCTGTTCCTGAAGACCCACCGCGGCCGCACCGCGGACGCCCTGCGCACCCTGTCCTACTTCGACGGCGTCCACTTCGCCTCCCGCGGCAGTGCCCCCGCTCTGTTCTCGGCGGCCCTGGAGGACCAGACCTGCCCGCCCTCCACGGTCTTCGCCGCCTTCAACGCCTGGGCGCACGACGACAAGGCGATCGAGGTGTACGACTTCAACGACCACGAGGGCGGCGGGCCTTTCCAGGAGGCGGCCAAGCTGAAGTGGCTGCGGTCGTACGTGTGAGGAGCGAGCGGCATGGACACGCGTGAGGCCGCCGAACGCTTCGTGCGGGTCTGGGAGCGGGCGTGGGCCGCGCACGACGTAGACGCGCTCCTCGATCTGTATGCCGAGGAATGCGTCCACCGCTCGATGCCGTTCCGCGAGCCGCACCGGGGGCGGGGCGAGCTGGCCGGTTATCTGCGGTGGTCGTTCGCACAGGAGCGGGTGACGGACGTGCGGTTCTCGCCGCCGGTCGTGGGCCAGGACGGTGTGGCGGTGGCCGAGTTCCGTGTCCTGGCCGAGGAGGACGGCGTCGCCTCGACCCTCGCAGGCTGCGTGTTCGTGCGGTTCGACGGGGAGGGGCTGGCCGTCGAGACGCGGGACTACTGGCATACGGCCGACGGTCACCAGGAGCCCGCCGGGAAGCTGTTCCTTCTCTGACCTTCCCTCCAGTCCGACCAGTCGGTACGTTCAGGTTGCCCGGGCCGCAGCGTCGCGGCCCGGTTTCCGGCGGACGACGGAGGGCCCCCATGGCGGAGCGCGTACCAGAGGTGCACGGTTACTGCGACGAGCGGTTCGCGGCGGTGCGGACGGCGCTCGAGGAGAACTTCCGGGAGCGGGATGAACTCGGCGCCGCGGTCGCCGTCACCGTCGGCGGCAGGACCGTCGTGGATCTGTGGGGCGGCTGGGCCGATGCGGCGCGCACCCGGCCCTGGGAGCGCGACACGCTGGTCAATGTGTGGTCGACGACCAAGGGCCCGACCGCGCTGTGCGCACACATCCTCGCCGACCGGGGGCTGCTGGACTTCGACGCGCCGGTGGCCACGTACTGGCCGGAGTTCGCCGCGGCCGGCAAGGACAAGGTCCTCGTACGGCATCTGCTGTCGCACCGGGCGGGACTGTCCGGGCCGCGTGAGCCGCACTCGCTGGAGGAGCTGTACGACTGGGAGGTGACCACGCAGCGGCTCGCGGCGACGGAGCCCTGGTGGGAGCCGGGGACCCGGTCCGGGTATCACGCGTTCACCTACGGCTTCCTGGTCGGTGAGGTCGTGCGCCGTGTCTCGGGGCTGCTGCCGGGGGCCTTTCTGGAGCGGGAGGTGACCGGGCCGCTGGGGATCGACTTCACCGTCGGGCTGCCGGAGAAGGAGGCCGGTCGGGCGGCCGAGCTGGTGCATCCGCCGGCGGCTTCCAGCAGCGAACAGGCGGCGATCTTCAGCCAGTTGGGGCCGGAGGCGCTCGCCGCGCTGGCCAATCCGCTGGTGGGCGCGGGCGAGGCCAACACGCCCGAGTGGCGGGCCGCAGAGATCCCGGCCGCGAACGGTCACGGCACGGCGCGGGCGGTCGCCGCACTGTATGGGATCTTCGCGGGCCGGGGCTCGTACGACGGCCATCGCATCCTGTCCCCCGAGGCGGTCGAACGGGCGCGTGAGGGGCAGGGCAGCTGCTTGGACCTGGTGCTCGGCGCCGGACTGGGACATGAGACGGAAATCGGTCTTGGCCTGTGGCTGAGCGGTGCGAACGGCTCGTACGGGCCGAACCCGCGGGCTTTCGGACATGACGGCTTCGGCGGTTCCTGTGGGCTCGCCGACCCGGAGGAGGGGGTGTCGGTGGGGTATGTGATGAACCGGATGGGGCCTCATATCGCGGACGACCCGCGGAAGACGGCTCTGATCGAGGCCGTGTACCAGGCGCTGTGAACGGCGCTCGGCGCGGACCGGTTTCGGCCGAACCACCGGGTCGGTCTTCCATGGTGGTTTAGACCAATGCTAGATCTGGTGGCGCAATGAGCCCGCACGGCTACGTTCCGTCACCAACAGGAGGCGCGGCATGGCCCGCACCACCCCGCACGACCCTCCCCTCGCCGAAAGCGATCACCGAGGGGATCCGCTGTACTGGCGCGTCGCGACAAAGCTGCTCGGCGAGCTGCGCGACGGCACCGTCCCGCCCGGTGAACGGCTGCCGGGCGAGCGGCAGCTGGCCGGGCACTTCGGCGTCAGCAGGGAGACCGTCCGGCAGGCGCTGGAGGTGCTGCGCCGGGACGGTCTGGTCGCCACCGACCGGCGGGGCAGCCACGCCGTGCTGCCCGGCCTGCCGGTGGAGACGGCGTCCTCGCTGACCTTCCCGGTCGGCGCCCGGATCGCGGACCCGTGTGCCCTCGACCGGGCCACGGTCACCTGGGAGACGCCCCCGCCCGAGCACGCCGAGGCCCTGGGGCTCGCTCCACGCTCGCAGACGCTCGTGCACCGCTACGAGTCGGCCGGTGCCGGCGGCCGCGGCCGCCGCACGGCCGTGACCTCGTTCTCCGCGGTGGCGCTCGCCGAGGTCGAGGAGCTGGCCCGCTACCGCGACCGCGCCGACGGCGCCGCCTCGGCCCAGCTGCGCCGCGCCTACGACTGGATGCGCAGGGCGGGCCTGACCCTGCACCACCGGGACTCCATCACCCCGCTCGCGGACGCCCCCTCGGTGCGGGTCAGACGGCGCGTGCACGACCAGTACGCGCGCCCGTTGGAGATCACCGACCTGGTGGTGGACGCCCAAGCGGACGCCCTGGTCTACGAGTTCACGCTGCCCGCCGCGGGGTGAGCGCGCCTCGGGCGCCGGAGGTACAGCCGTACGACGGAGCCCGAGGAGTCGAGGTCGCCGGCGACCAGGTCGCTCGACTGCCGTACCAGCCACATGCCGTGCCCGCTCACGGCGGCCGGCTCGGCGGCAGGTGACCGAGGAGGGGCGGCCGGGGCGGCACAGCCGCACCACGCCGCGTCACCAGGTCGTACGTCCGCTGCCCGGTCAGTCCCAGGCGGCGGGCGTACGCGGCGAGCGCGCGGCGGCTGTTCGGCCGTGGGCGAAGCCGGTCACGGTCCTTCTGCTTCCTGCCCTTCCGGTTGGAGGTGCAGGCCCGGCACCCGGTCCCAGCCGGTCACCCGCATCACCCGCTGGACGTGCGGGGCGACTCCGGACAGTTCGAGGGTGCCGCCCGCCGCATACAGGGCGAGCGCCGTGAACACCAGCAGGCGCAGCGCGCCGACGTCGATGAAACGCAGCTCGTGCAGGTCCAGGTGGATGCGGGCGCCGTCTGCGGCGCGGGCCCGGGCGCGGGCCGTCTCGGAGTGCAGGGCCCGGGCGACGGCCGTGACGTTGGTGTCGTCGACCTCCCCGGCGAGGGCGAGACCGGGAGGTGCGAAGGTGCGGGTGATGGCGAGGAGGCCGTCGCGCCACACGTCGTCGGCGCCGACCCGGCCGTGGTGCAGCCCGGCGAGCGGGGCGAGTTCCGTCTCGTCGAAGATGCGGCGGTCGTACTGGCAGATGCCGAGGACCGGCAGGGAGGAGAAGACGGGGTCGAGCAGCAGTTCGCTGTCGTGCAGTGTCTTGAGTTCCTTGCCGGCCCGGGCGCGCAGGATCTCCGTGCACACCCGCAGGCCGAGGAAGCCGTCGCCGACGGCACGGCGGGTCTCGCGGCGGATCACCTCGTCCAGGTCCCACAGTCCCTCGGGGCCGGCGAGATGCGGGTCGACGCGTAGCCGGCCGGCCGCTAGCTCCTCGTCGACCCGGCAGCCGTGCGCCTCCAGGAAGGACAGGGCCACGCCGGCCGGGATGTCGGCGGGCGGCAGCAGGAGGCCGCGCTGTCCGCTGGCCAGGCCGTCCAGCAGGAACGCGACAAGGACGGTCTCGCGCTCCTCGTCCGTGTCGTAGCCGAGGAGCAGGTGGTCTCCCTGGCGCATCTGCCCCACGGTTTTCAGGGTGGGTGTGACGGCCATCCCCGTACCTCCCTCGGTGGACGGACCGCTTCCACGCTACGCCGGAAGCAGCCCTGCCGTGAGGGGTTATCGTGTCCGCCATCGGTTCCGGGTGAGGGGGGACGATGGCGGCCTCTGTGCAGGGCGGCAGGATCGGCAACCTTCCCGCCGAGGCGAACGCGTTCGTCGGCCGTCGGCTCGAACTCGCCGAAATAGCGGGGCTGTTGGGGACCGAGCGGCTGGTGACGCTGACAGGGCCCGGAGGTGTGGGCAAGTCCCGCCTGGCACTGCGGGCCGCGCACGCCGCGAAGGCCGGGTTCCCGGGCGGAACCTGGCTGGTGGAGCTGTCGGAGCTCAGGGATCCGGATCTGCTGACGAACACCGTGGCCCAGGCGACCCGGCTGACCGAGCAGACGCTGCGGCCACTGCTGCAGGCGGTCTGCGAACACCTCGCGGGGTCGCCCGTACTGCTCGTGCTCGACACCTGTGAGCATGTCCTGGACGAGTGCGCGCGGGTCGCACAGGAATTACTCGCGAGCATTGCGGAGTTGCGCATTCTGGCCACCAGCCGGCAGCCGCTCGGCGTACCCGGCGAGCGTCTGCTGACGGTGGCTCCGCTGCCGCTCGGGGAACGCGACGACGCGGTGGCGCTGTTCACGACCCGCGCGTCGGCCGCGGTGCCCTCGTTCGTGCTCACCGACGCCAACCGGCCACATGTGGCCGCGGTCTGCGCCCGGCTCGACGGGATCCCGCTGGCGCTGGAGCTGGCCGCCGTACGGCTGCGCGGCTTCCCCCTGCACCGACTGCTGGAGGGCCTGGACTCCCGCTTCGACCTGCTGGTCTCGCCCGCCCGGCCGCGACTTGCCCGGCACCAGACGCTGCGCACCGCGATCGGCTGGAGCCATGAGTTGTGCACGCCGCTGGAGAGGCTGCTGTGGGCGCGGCTGTCGGTGTTCGCGGGCGGCTGGGACGTGGAGGCGGCCGAATTCGTGTGCCACGGCGGCCCCCTGGACGCGGAGGAGATCCTCGCGCTGCTCGCCTCGCTCACCGAGAAGTCCATCGTCACCCGGGACGGCGAGGGCCCGGTGGTGCGCTACCGGATGCTGGACACGGTCCGCTCGTTCGGCGCCGAGTGGCTGACCGGGCTCGGCGAGGCGGAGGCGGTGCGCCGCCGCCACCGTGACTACTTCCGGTGGATCGCCCGCCAGGGCGAGGCGGAGTGGCTCGGGCCCGGCCAGCGGATGTGGGCCGAGCGGCTGACCGCGGAACACGCCAACCTGCGTCTGGCGATCGAGGAGTGCCTGACTGCGCGCGAGCCCGAGACGGCGCTCGAACTCACCGGCACGCTCTGGTTCTTCTGGTTCGCCTGCGGCTTCGCCGAGGAGGGCCGCACCTATCTGGAGCGGGCGCTGCGCCACACCCCCGAGGGCGGCGGGCCCGAGCACACCCTGGCGGTGTGGGCGCACCGGCTGGTCACCGTCGTCCCGGACGACCTGGAGGCGGCCGAGTCGGTGAGCGCCGCCTATGTGTGGCTGGCGGAGGAGCGCCGACTGCCGGTGCCCGCGCTGCCGTTGACCGGGGCCAGCCTGGCCGTGCGGGGCGAGTCGGCGCGGTCGGCGGTGCTGTACGGGAGTGTCCGGCAGGCGCCGGCGGGCGACGGTGGCGCCGAGTTCTTCCAGCTGCTGACGCTGGCCGTGCAGGCGTATCTGCTGGCGAGCCAGGCCGCGTTCGAGCGGTGCGCGGCGGTCGCCGAGCGGCTGCGTGCCGAGTGCGCCAAGCGCGGGGAGCTGTGGATGCGGGCCTGGGGCGACTTCTTCGTCTCGCTCGCGGGGATCGGTCTCGGCCATCCGGACGAGGCGGTGCTCTCGGCGCGCGAGGCACTGACCGCCAAGTGGCGGGTGCACGACCGGATCGGGGCGGCGGCCGTCGCCGACCTGCTGGTGGTCGCGCAGGCCTCGCGGGGTGAGGAGGAGCTCGCCGCCCGTCTGCTGGGCATCAGTCGGCGCCTGTGGCACGCGGCGGGTCTGCCGCAGCTCGGCAGGCCCGACCTGACGGTCTTCCACCGCGAGTTCGAGCGCCGGCTGCGCGCTTCGCTGGGGGACGTCCGGTTCGAGGAAGCGGTGCGTGAGGGGCGGGAGCTGGGGCCGGACGCGGCGATCGCACTGGCGCTGGGCGGCGTCGCCGATCCGAACGGCCTGTGACCGCTCTCCCCGCCCTGGTCAGGAGCGGACGGCGACGACCATCCGCACGCGCGGGCTGCCGTCGCCGCGCCGCCCGAACTCCGGCAGCTCCTGAAGACCCACCCGGAACCCGGCCCACTCCAGCTCCCGCCGCACGTCCCCGAGCCGGAAGGCGCGGTAGTACATGACGAACGGCGGCCGCCACAGGGCGTTGCGCACCCTCATGACCGCGTCGAACCCGAGCAGCATCCAGAACGCCGGGGAGCTGGTCCTCGGCGGGGCCAGGACGGGAAAGGCGAAGCTGCCGCCGGGCCGCAGCACGGCGTGGACCTGGGCGAACAGCCCCGGCAGTTCCTTGGGCAGGAAGTGCCCGAACGCCCCGAAGCTCACCACCAGGTCGAAGGCGCCCGGTGCGAACGGGAGCGCACGGGCGTCGCCCCGCACCCAGGACACCGCGGGCCCGGCCGGCCGTACGCCCTGTCGGGCCACGGCGAGCATGCCCGCGCTGAAGTCGACCCCCGTGGCGCTCCGCCGGCACACCCGCGCCAGTACATCGGCTCCTGCCCCGGTGCCGCAGCACAGGTCGAGCCCCGCGTCGAAGGGCCCCGTCCGGGCCAGCGCCGAGGCGACGGCGTCGAGCACCGCGTCGGGGGTCCGGAAGGGAGTGCGGTCGAACTTCGGGGCGAGCAGGTCGTAGCCGTGCTCGACGGACGAGAGCGCCTGGACGGCGAGCTCGCGCAGACTGGGACCTTGGGGGCTGAACATCAGCGTCAGCTTAGGGGAACGGGCGCTGGACACGCCCTCCACAGCTGATTACTCTCATCAGCACCTACTCAACTAGTTCACTATGAGGTGATCGGATGCGTGCGTTCCGCGAGGCGGTCGAGGCCGGCGACATGGACGCCGTCGAGGCGCTGCTGGCGGAGGACGTCGTCTTCACCAGCCCGGTGGTGTTCAAGCCCTACCCGGGCAAGGCGATCACCGCAGCGATCCTGCGCGCGGTCTCGCAGGTCTTCGAGGACTTCCGCTACGAGCGCGAGCTCGCCGGGGCCGACGGCCGCGACCACGCGCTGGTGTTCGCGGCACGGGTGGGCGACCGTGAGCTGAGCGGCTGCGACTTCATCCACCTCGACGAGGCGGGCCTGATCGACGAACTGACCGTCATGGTGCGCCCGCTGTCCGCTGCGCAGGCCCTGGCTGCGGCCATGGGCGCACAGTTCGACCGGATCGAGAAGGAGGCGCAGGCGCGGGCCTGAGGCTCAGCCGGTCTTGAAGAGCAGCTCGGGGTGGTTCGGTTCCTTCCTGAAGGCCTTGAGCACCAGGTACAGGACCTTCTCGATCAGCCAGAAGACGAAGAGCCAGACGCTGATCACGACAGCCGGAACGGCCAGGAACACCGCGGCCGGTACGGCGACGAGGAGCCATCCCGCGGCCCTCTTCAAGACCGCAGGCGAGCGGACCGCCTGCCACGTCCCGCCCCCTTTCATGACCTTCCACATGCCGCCTGCGCGAACTCCGGCCCACATCACCCAGCGACGGAGCAGCGCCACGTCGAGTTCCCTCATCGAGATGCGGAAGATCCTGTCGGCTTCGGCCCGCTGCACCGACTCGTCCCCGCACAGAGAGTCGTGCAGGATGGCCGAGCGGGTGTACACCCCGTAGCGCGGAAACAGCCAGACGAAGGCACGCGGCACTGACGCGAAGTCCGTCTTGAGCAGGGCGGGTACCGGAATGGGACCGGTCGTGCCCCCGTGTTCGAGATGCTCCGGGTTCCTGTAGCAGAACCCCTGCTGGAGCTCCCACAGCTTTCCGGCCACCGTCGCCTTGACGACCACATCACCGGTGAAGGGATCCGTGCGACCCATGCTGCCCGCCTTCCTCGGATCGAGTCCCGCACCGGAGATATAGCCGCAAACCCACCGCGGCAAGCACCGGAACCGTGGCGCCTGAGGCGGCCCGGTTCCGGCTGTCCTCGGGTACGCGGCGCACGTCGGGGTGAACGCGATCACGAACGCGCTCGGCGCCTCGTGGCCTCTGCTGTCGGTACGAGCTGCGGCTCCCGTCGCCGCGGCCTGCGCAGCAGCACCAGCGCGCAGGTCAGACCGGCCGCCGCAAGTGCGACACATGCCGTGAACGCGGACCGGTAGCCCTCGGTCAGGGCTGCGAGCCGTTCCGGACCGCCACTGTGGGAAAGGGCGACAGAGGTGACGACGGCGACCCCGAACGCACCGCCGATCTGGAAGGCCGCCGTGTTGATGCCGGAGGCCACCCCGGACTCCCTCTCCCCCACGCCGGTCAGGGCGGCGATGGAACCGGCCACCGCGCACGCGCCCAGGCCCGGTCCGAAGAGCAGCAGGCCGGGGAGGAGATCGCGGACGAAGGCGCCGTCCACCGGGACTTCGGCGAGCAGCAGGCTGCCCGCGCCGACCAGGGCAAGTCCGCCGACCGCGACCGGCCGGGCGCCGATGCGGGTGACCAGGGCCTGCCCGGCGTAGGAACCGACGACGGCGCCGACCGGCATCACCACGTTGGCGAGTCCGAACTGCAGTGGCGAGTAGCCGAGGACCCCCTGCCCGTACTGGGTCAGCGTGTACGACATCCCGAAGGCGGCGGCGCCGAGCAGGAAGACGACCAGGTTGCCCCCGCTGACCGTCCGCGCACGCAGCAGGCGCAGGGGGACGAGGGGCGCCGTGGACCGGCCCTCGACACGGATGAAGAGCGCGGCGAGCAGCACGGCCACGGCCAGCAGTCCCGTCGTGCGCGCCGACAGCCATCCGGCGCGGGGCGCCTCGACGACGGCGTACACACAGGCGACGAGCGCGGCGGTGGCGGTGAGTGCGCCGGCCGGGTCGTAGGCGCGGGCGCGTGTCCCGGTGCGGCTCTCACGCAAGAGCAGAGGGCTCAGGGTCAGTAGCAGCAGTGCGACGGGGATGTTGAGGAAGAAGACCCATGGCCAGCCGAGTACGTCGGTGAGGGGCCCGCCGACCAGCAGGGCGGCGGTGGCGCCGAAGCCGCCGCTGCCGGACCAGACGGCGAGCGCCTTGTTGCGGTCGTGGCCCTCCTCGAAGGTGTCCACCAGCAGGGAGAGCGCGCTGGGCGCCATGACGGCGGCCGACACGCCCTGGACGGCGCGTGCCGCGATCAGCACTCCGGCGCTCCAGGCGCATCCGCACAGCAGTGAGGACAGCCCGAACAGAAACGTTCCGGTCATGAAGACACGGCGGCGGCCCAGCAGGTCGGCGGTGCGGCCGCCAAGGAGCAGCAGCCCGCCGAAGGTGAGCAGATAGGCGCTCATCACCCACTGGGCGCCGTCCGCGGACAGGCCGAGGCCGCGGGTGATCGACGGCAGTGCCAGCAGGACGATCTGCGCGTCGAGGATCACCATGAACCCGGCGACGCAGAGCAGGGCGAGCGCGTACCAGCGGCGCGCATTGTCGGCGATCATGGTCAGCCTCCCAGCCGGAGGCCGGCCAGCCAGACGTCGGGTGTGCCGGTGGTCGGGCGCGTCGGCCGCAGCGCGGCGAGGAGCCGGCGAAGCCTGCTGGGGCGGGGGACGTGAGCGGTCATCGAGGCCTCCGGTGTCGTGGGGTTGTTTCACCCCACCGACGAACGGCCCCTATGCGGATCGACACTCCGTGAGCCGCTTCTCCAGAAACCTCCGCTCGGCGTCGTTCTCCACCAGTTCCAGCGCCCGCTCGTACGCCTCGGCGGCTTCCGCCGTACGTCCGCTGCGGCGCAGCAGGTCGGCGCGGGTGGCGGGCAGCAGGTGGTAGCCGGCCAGGTCGCCTTCGTGTTCCAACTCGGTGACCAGGGCGAGTCCCGCGTCGGGGCCCTCGGACATGCCGACGGCCACGGCCCGGTTGAGGCGGACCACGGCGGAGGGCACGAAGCGGGCCAACTCGCCGTACAGCCCGGCGATATCGGCCCAGTCGGTGTCCTCGGCCGTGGCGGCCGTGGTGTGGCAGGCGGCGATGGCGGCCTGGATCTGGTACGGGCCGGGGCTGCCGCGGCGCAGTGCCGTCTCCAGCAGGGTGGCGCCCTCGTCGATCTCGGCGCGGTCCCAGGCGCTGCGGTCCTGGTCCTCCAGGGTCACCAGCTCGCCGGCCGCGTCCACGCGGGTGTGCCTGCGGGCGTCGTGCAGCAGCATCAGGGCGAGCAGGCCGAGCGTCTCGGGCTCGTCGGGCATCAGGCGGGCCAGCACGCGCGCGAGGCGGATCGCCTCCGCGCACAGGTCCGTACGCACGAGGTCACCGCCGGCCGTGGCCGCGTACCCCTCGTTGAACAGGAGGTAGAGCACACCGAGCACGCCCGTGGTGCGTTCGGGCAGGAGGTGCGCGGGCGGCACCCGGTACGGGATGCCCGCGTTGCGGATCTTCTTCTTGGCGCGCACCAGGCGCTGCGCCATGGTCGCCTCGGGGACCAGGAAGGCGCGGGCGATCTCCCCAGTGGTCAGTCCGGCGAGGGTGCGCAGGGTCAGGGCGACCCGCGCCTCGATGGCCAGGGCAGGATGGCAGCAGGTGAAGATCAGTCGCAGCCGGTCGTCCTGGACTCCGCTGTCCTCGCCGTCGTGGTCCGGGTCGTACGGTCCCTCGTCGCGCGCCAGCACGGCCACCTCCCGCAGTTTCGCCGCCCCCACCGCCTCCCGGCGCAGTACGTCGAGGGCGCGGTTGCGGGCGGTCGTGGTCAGCCAGGCTCCTGGGCGGCGCGGCACTCCGTCGCGCCGCCACCGGTCCAGGGCCTGGGCGAAGGCGTCCTGCGCGCACTCCTCGGCGAGGTCCCAGTCGCCGGTGACCCGGATCAGGGTGGCGACGACCTGGCCCCACTCCTCGCGGAAGGCGGCGGCGACGGCCTCCTCGACATCGGGCACGTTCACTCCCGTACCGGCCTCACCTCGACCGTGCCGCCGCCCAGGGCGGCGGAGTGCCGCGCGGCGAGGGCGATGGCCTCGTCGAGGTCCTCGGCCTCCACGAGGTCCACGCCCGCGATGTACTCCTCGGTGCGGGCGAACGGCCCGTCACCGAGGAGGACTTCGTCGCCCGCGACGCACACGGTGGTGGCATCGGAGGGCGGCCGCAAGCGGGCGGTGACCTGTGCGGGGGCGGGCTCCTCCTCGTCCGCGGGGGCGCAGACGAACAGCACGTACTTCACGGCCTGTCCTTCCCCGGGTGGGCGTCCGGGGCGGGCGAGACGTGCTCGTGGGTGATCAGCCAGCGCAGGCCTGCGTTGCGGTAGCCGGTGGTCACGCGCAGCACGTCGTCCACGAGGGTGCCGTCCGTGCGGGTGGCCCGGATCCGCACGAGGGCGTGGGCGAACGCGATGCTCTCGTCCGCATGGATGCGCAGCTCCAGGACCTCGCGGGTGACGGGCCCGGTGACGGCGGAGAACTCGTCCTCCACCGCCTTGCGGAAGGCGTCGAGGCCCTGCCGCTGCCCGCCGTCGGCGAGGTGGAAGATCTCGACGTCGGGCGCGTAGCAGGCAAGCATCCGCTCCACGTCGCGCTCGCGGGCCGCCTCGGTCAGCTCGGCGTCGAGCCGACGGACCGACGTCTCCTCGTCCTCCTCGTCCCACATCGGCCAGAACGGGCGCACCTCCATGGCGCCGATGGTGGCCACCGGATGCTTGGCGGCGGCCTCCACGGCCTCCTCCAGGCTGTCGCACTCCAGGACGTCGAACCCGGCGACGTACTCCTTGGTCTCCGCGAACGGGCCGTCGGTGCGCAGCACCTCACCACCGCGCACCCGCACGGTGACCGCCTCGGAGGGCAGCGCCAGCCGGTGGCCGTGCAGCCGGACGCTGCGGTCGCCGAGCTCCTCCACCCAGGGTTCGACGGGTGCCATGCCCGAGGCGTCGGCGGTGTCGTCGCCGCAGACGAGCAGCATGTACTTCATGGGTCCTCCCGGTCGTCATGAGCTTCCTACACCCCACCGACGAACGGGGGCCGCCGCAATCGACACCCGGCACGAACCTCCCCTGGACGGACTCACTCAGGGCCGTCCGCCTCCCGCACGAGTTCGATCGCCCGGCCCAGGGTGACGAGCCGGTCGTCCAGGGTCTGACCGGCCGGATAGAGCCGGACGGTGTTCACGCCCGCGTCCCGCCACACCCGCAGCCGTGCGCGCACCATGGACTCGGTGCCGATCAGTGTCGTACCGAGCACCATCTCGTCGGTGATCAGGCCGGCCGCGCCGTCCCGGTCGCCCGACTGCCATCGCTCGCGCACCTCGGCGGCCACCTCCGCCCAGCCCTGGCGGCTGTAGGCGTGGTTGTAGAAGTTGGTCGACGCCGAGCCCATGCCGCCGAGGCTGAAGGCCAGTTCCTTCTTGCGGCCCGCCACCATCGCGCCGAGTGCCTCCTCGTCGGGGGCGAAGGCGACCTCGGCGCCCTGGCAGACGTCCAGGTCGCTGCGGCTGCGGCCGCCGAGGGCCAGGCCTTCGTCGAGGTGGGCGAAGTACGCTCCTGCCGCGCCCTCGGGCACGAAGCTGGTGCCGAGCCAGCCGTCGGCGATCTCGCCGGTCAGCCGCAGCATGGCCGGTGACAGGGCGGCGAGGTAGAGGGGGATGTCGTGTTCGGCCCGCGTCGACAGGCGCATGGGGACGGCGTCGCCGCCGGGCAGCGGGATGGTGAACTCCCTTCCGGAGTACGAGAGTTTGCCGCCGTCGAGCACCAGGCGCACGACCTCCACGGTCTCCCGCATCCGGGACAGCGGCCGGGCGAACGGGACCCCGTGCAGCCCTTCCATCACCTGCGGGCCGGATGCCCCGAGGCCCAGCAGGAAGCGTCCACCCGAGAGGTTGGACAGGGTGATCGCGGTCTGGGCGACGGCCACCGGAGTGCGGGTGCCCACCTGCATGACGCCGGATCCCAGCAGGATCCGGTCGGTGCGGGCCGCGTAGTAGCCGAGGGCGGAGGGCGCGTCGGAGCCCCAGGCCTCGGCCACCCAGCAGATGTCGAGGCCGAGCTTCTCGGCCTCGACGACGAAGTCGGCCTGCTGCGACCAGTGTTCACCGCCGGAGGCCTCGATCGTGGTCGCGGTACGCATCAGCGGGTCTCCGCCAGCTTCTTGATGTGCTCGAGGGTGACGGTCATGTTGTGCTCGAACTCCCGCATCCGCACGAACACGATCTTCTGTTCCTTCTCCGGCATGCGGTCGATCGCGACGGACAGACCGGAGTGGCCGGGCCCCAGCTGCATCCACTGCGAGAGCTCGGTGCCGCCGCCTCCCTCATGCAGCCGGAAGCGCCAGATCGCGGAGGGCTCGGCGGGGTCCTGCACCGCCCAGGCGAAGACGTGCTGCGGCTCGTACTCGATGACGTACGAGATGGTGGTCCATTCGCCGAACGCAGGGTGTTTGCTGCGGCCGAGGAAGCGCGCGCCGACCGCCGGCCCGGTGGCGCCGTCGAGCCATTCGACCGACTGGAGTTCTTCGCTCAGGCTCGGCATCAGCGCGATGTCGGTGACCAGCGCCCACACCCGCTCCGGCGGGGCGCCGATCCAGGTCCGGACCTCGACGGTGGGTTTGTCCGTGTAGTGCGCGCCGGTCCACTTCACACCGGTCAGCCTCCTCGCCATCAAGGGTCTGACCACCAGAGTTGCTTTATAGAACTTTGACTGTCAAGAGGGACCGGGACGTTCCGCCGGGACTGCCGGCGCCGTCAGGCCGCACCGAAACGGCGCCGGATGTCGGGCCGTTGCCGCAGCCGTTCGGGATAGCCGGGACCCATCCGCATCGAGGTGTCCTCGGCCCGCAGGGGCTCCCGGCACTCGGCGCAGACCACCTCGGCCCGGGTGTCGTGGCCGCATGCGTCGTGGTGGAAGACGACCGGGGCGCCCGCCCCCTTTGCCAGCCAGCGGTCGCCCCACCGGGACATCGCGACGAGCACGCCGAAGAAATCCCGTCCCTTTTCGGTCAACACATAGTCGTGCCGCAGGGGTTCGTCCTGGTAGGGCTGCTTGTCGAGCAGACCTTCGTCCACGAGGAGGCGCAGCCGGTCGGCCAGCGTGTTGCGGGCGATGCCCAGTTCCTTCTGGAACTCGTCGAAGCGGCGGATCCCGTAGAAGGCCTCGCGCAGCACGAGGGGCGTCCACGCGTCACCCACCAGGTCCATGGTTCTGGCTATCGAGCACGGCCAGTTCGAGAACGACGTCCGCTTCATGCACTCACGATAGCCAGTCTCACGACGAGACCCACCCTTCCAGCCACCAACTTCATCTCTTTCCTTAAGTATTGACGGCTACAGCGGACCCTGCCATGGTCTGGACCACCTGTAAGGCTGTCGCGATCCGTCCAACCAGGAGCTGCCATGGGCAAGTTGACCTCCTTCACGAAGGCCGTCGTCGGCGCTGTGGGCGCGCTGACGCTCGTCGTGGCGATCCCGGCGAGTGCCCATGCAAACGTCCTGCAGTTGCTGCCGCAGAACGCCGACGGCCTGGAGCAGTCCTTCTCCCCGGCATACGACTATGACCGCGACGGCTGCTACGCCACCGCCGCGATCGGTGCCGACGGCACCATCAACCCCGGCCTGAAGCTGGGCGGCGACGTCAACGGCCACTGCCACGACATGGCCCAGCTGGCCAACGCCAACACCTACTCACGCGAGAAGTGCAACAACGGCTGGTGCGCCGTGATGTACGCCAGCTACTTCGAGAAGGACCAGGCCACCCTGGGACCGGCCGCCATCGGACACCGCCACGACTGGGAGCACGTGGTCGTGTGGATCAGGAACAACGAGGTCGAGTACGTGTCGGTGTCGCAGCACGGCGGCTATCAGGTGGCGGCCCGCTCGTCGGTGCGCTTCGACGGCACCCACCCGAAGGTCGTCTACCACAAGGACGGCGTCTCGACGCACTGCTTCCGCTTCGCCAACACCAACGACGAACCGCCGGAGAACGCCACCGGCGGCTGGTTCTACCCCCGTCTGGTCGGCTGGAACGGCTATCCCGACGGCTTCCGCGACAAGCTCCTGAGCGCGGACTTCGGAGCCGCCACCATCAAGATCAAGGACGGTGATTTCTCCTACGCCCTGGCCCATTCCATGCCCGCCGGCATCCCGTTCGACCCCAACGCCTGACCGGATGGTCGGGCACACGAGAGGAGGCCGGGGTCACGGACCCCGGCCTCCTCCACGCCTGCCGTTACGCCGACGCCGTCTGCACCGTCGGATCGCCCG
This sequence comes from Streptomyces sp. NPDC001604, assembly GCF_042893475.1. Lineage (NCBI taxonomy): Bacteria > Bacillati > Actinomycetota > Actinomycetes > Kitasatosporales > Streptomycetaceae > Streptomyces > Streptomyces sp. NPDC001604. Next base: position 24,967 of record NZ_JBIAUY010000003.1, read on the forward strand.
CCGCCACCGCCGAGCGCGCGTTGTTCCCACGGACCAGCAGGAACGTGACCGGGGCGCCCAGCGGGCAGGCTCAGCCGCAGATCACCACGCCGACCGCCATGCCATGCCCGGGGGCGGTCGGCGCGGGGGCGCTCATTTACGGCGCCGAGTCCGGGGCGAACGGAAATCACTCGATGTCGAGGATCGCCTTCCCGCGCAGGCTGCGGTTGCCGAGCGCCTCCACGGCATCCGCGATCTTGCCCCAGGGGCCGCGCCAGCCCACCGGCACACGCAGCTTCCCGGCGGCGACCAGGGTCAGGAGCCGCCCCAACTGGGCCTGCCGGTCGGTGAGTCCGCCGCCGTTGTAGACCGACACGATCGCCTTGGGCGCCGGGCTGCCCAGCGTTGACCCGACGGGCAGCACGGCCTCCCGCCCCGACGCCCAGCCGATGCTCTGCACGCTGCCGCCGGACGCCAACAGACCGTAGGCGGCAGCCAGTTGCTCGCCGCCCACGGTGTCGATGACCACGTCGAGCGGCCCGGTCACCTCACCGACCCCGCCCACCACCTCGTCCGCCCCGAGTTCGGCAACCCACCGCCGCCCGTCCTCGGACCCGGCCACCGCGACGACCTGCGCCCCGCCGAGCCGCGCGAGCTGCACCGCGAACCCGCCCACGCCGCCGGAGGCCCCGGTCACCAGCACCCGGCGGCCCAGCAGCGCCCCTGCCTGGTCGAGCGCCCGCAGCGCGGTGCCCGCGGCGACCGGCAGCGCGGCCGCCTCACCGAGGTCGACGCCGTCCGGAACGACGGCGACATCGGCCACGTCCATCACCCGCAGCGCCCCGAATCCGCCGCCCTCCGCGAATCCCACGACCCGGCTGCCCGGCGCGGGCCCGGTGCCGTCAGCCGCGGCGCCCACGACGACGCCGGCCGCATCGAAGCCGATCACCTCGCCCGGCGCCGCCTGCTGCGCGAACCACAGCTCGGCCGCGTTCAGCGAGGTGTGCCGGACCTCGACGAGCACCTGGCCCGGCGCGGGCCGCGGATCAGGGGCCTCCCCCAGGCGCAGTCGTCCGGGTGCCCCGGGGTCCACGATCAGTGCGCGCATGACTTGCCCTTCTCGTCGTCGGACACTCGTCCCACGCCAACTGTGACCGATCCGGAGTTCTTCCCGCCTGTGCCGGGCGGCGGCCGGCTGCATGTCGTCGAGTTCCGCCGAATGCGCGGAATAGGCGAGGCCGTCAACGCGTTGGGTCCGTACAGAAAGGCGGTTTGGCGCCGTACCTGTTGTGGTACGGTCCTGACAGCACTTGTGTACGCCCCCTCTGAGGGCGCCGGTGCCAGTTCCTCTTCAGTTCGCCGCATCGCCCACCGTTCCCGGTCGGCGCACAGGCTTTCCAGCACCGCCTCGCGACCGGCACGGCTGTGCCGTACCCGAGGTGCTGTTCCTGCCGCCGAAGGCGCTTGGTCCGCCTCCGTTCCGCGGCCTCCCACCCCTTCCTTCCGCATGTCTCATGCCATCCGTCCTCGAAAGGACCGACCTCCATGACCACCACTCTCGAACACCCCCCTGTCAAACAGGAGCCCACGACCCAGCAAGCCACCGGTGTCCTCGACATCGACGCGGGCGGCAAGGGGCACCTGCGCGCCGCGAGCATGCTGGCCTCGCCCTCCGACGTCTCGGTCTCCCCCGCTCTGATCCGCCGTCACGGCCTGCGCAAGGGCGACCTCGTCGAAGGCGTCCGCGACGGCCGGCGCGCCCTGACCGAGGTCGTACGGGTCGACGGGCGCACGCCCGACGAACTGCGCGGCCGCCGCCACTTCCGCGACCTCACACCGCTGCACCCGCACGACCGGCTGCGCCTGGAACACCCGGCGGCCGGCCTCACCGGGCGCGTCGCCGACCTGATCGCACCCGTCGGCAAGGGCCAGCGCGGCCTGCTGGTGGCCCCGCCCAAAACCGGCAAGACCGTGCTGCTGCAGCAGATCGCGGCCGCCGTCGCCGGCAACCACCCCGAGTGCCGCCTGATGGTGGTGCTGCTCGACGAACGCCCCGAGGAAGTCACCGACATGCGGCGCTCCGTGCGCGGCGAGGTGTACGCCTCGACCTTCGACCGGCCTGCCAAGCAGCACATCGCCCTGGCCGAACTGGTCATCGAGCGGGCCAAGCGGCTCGTCGAGGCCGGCGAGGACGTCGTCATCCTGCTCGACTCACTCACCCGGCTGTGCCGGGCCCACAACAACGCGGCCGCCGCCGGTGGCCGCACGCTGAGCGGCGGCGTCGACGCGACCGCGCTGCTCGGACCCAAGCGGTTCTTCGGCGCCGCCCGGCTGGCCGAGGAGGGCGGCTCGCTCACGATCCTCGCCACCGCGCTGGTCGAGACCGGCTCCCGTGCCGACGACTACTTCTTCGAGGAGCTCAAGAGCACCGGCAACATGGAGCTCCGCCTCAGCCGCGATCTCGCCGCCCGCCGTGTCTTCCCGGCCGTCGACATCGTCCCGTCCGGCACCCGCCGCGAGGAACTCCTGCTGTCCGCGGCCGAGTTGACCGCCGTACGCGGCCTGCGCCGTGTCCTGCAGTCCCGCGACGGCCAGGCCGGCCTGGAAACCCTCCTGGAGCGCATGCGGGACACCCCTGACAACGCCACGTTCCTGCGTCGCATCCAGCCGACGCTGCCGGCGGACTGACCCGGCCCCAGGAAACGACGCAAGGCAGCTTGCCTGGTGCGGCCCGGGCCGCCCCCGGAGCCCCGTCCCGGGAGGAAACCCTTCCCCCGTCCCGGGAGGAAACCCCCCACCCACGAGCGGCTGCGCATCCTGGCTTCCTGGGTCGCCGACCAGGACCTGTCGCCCTCCTCGGCCCTCGGCTGAACACCGGCCGCTTCGGCGCTCAGCGGTACCTGCTCAGTCGAGAACCGCGGTGGCTTCGATCTCGACCAGATGCTCGGGGACGTCCAGCGCCGCCACGCCGATCAGCGTGGTCGGCGGCGTCGGAGTGACCCCCAGTTTCTCGGTCGCCCGGGCCACTCCCTCCAGGAGCGGGGACATCTTGTCGGCGGTCCAGTCGACGACGTAGAAGGTCAGCTTCGCCACCTCGTCGAAGGAACCCCCGGCCTCGGCCAGCGCGGCGGCGATGTTGAGGTAGCACTGCTCGACCTGCGCGGCCAGGTCGCCCGCACCGACCGTGACCCCGTCGGCGTCCCAGGCGACCTGCCCGGCGATGAAGACCAGCTTCGAACCGGAGGCGATCGCCACCTGCCGGTAGACGTCGATCTTCGGCAGTCCGTCCGGGTTCCTCAGGGTGATGGCCATGGTGTCCGCCTCCTTGTGCGGGCTCTTCGAGCCCGTTCCTCAGACCAGCCCGTGGTCTCTTGTGGTTACTCAGGAACCGTAGGAGAGTGTGCGTTGACATGGAAGAACGCACTTTTCAGTGACTGGGGAACCAGATGGTGACCAAGCAGCTCAGCGGCTCGTCCGACGATGCCGACCTGCGCCGGGCCGACTCCCTGGGGCGGGAGATCTTCTCCGACGTCGCCAACAAGTGGGCACTGCTGATCATCGAAGCGCTGGGGGACGGCACTCTGCGCTTCAGTGAGCTGCGCGACCGGGTCGAGGGCATCAGCCACAAGATGCTCACCCAGAACCTCCGCATGCTGGAGCGCAACGGTCTGGCCGAGCGGACCGTGCACCCCACCGTCCCGCCTCGCGTCGAGTACACCCTGACCGAGGCGGGCCGCGGACTGCGGGCGACGGTCGACGGGATGTGCGAATGGACCTACCGGTACTTCGAGCACATCGAGTCGGCGCGGCGGGAGTTCGAAGCCTGACGAGCCAGGGCTGCTGCTCGTTCAGGCGCCGGCGCCGCCGTCGACCGGGAGGATCGCGCCGGTCACGTACGAGGCGCGGTCGCTGAGCAGCCAGGCGGCTGCTTCGGCGATCTGCCCTGGTTCGGCCATCCCTCCGAGCGGGATGCTCGCGGTGATCTGCTCGACGATGCCCGGAGACGCCGCTTCCCAGGTGTCGATCATCTGGGTGGAGGTGCCGCCGGGGGTGATGCCGTTGACCCGGATGCGGTCACCGGCCCAGTTGACCGCGGCGGTCTCGGTGAGGCTGTTGAGCGCGCGCTTCATGGCGCCATAGGCGGGCAGCGCGGGGTTCGCGCGGCGACTGCCGATGCTCGAGGTGTTGACGATCGCCCCGCCGCCGCCTCGTCGCATGAGGGCGGCCTCGGCGGTCATGGCGGTCCAGTGCCCGCGGAAGTTGATGGCGAACTGCTCGTCGATGTCCTCGTCGCTGGTGGTGTCGACCGGCCCGAACTGCTGCTGGGGGACGGCGCCGTTGTTGAAGGCGCCGTCCAGCCGGCCGTGCAGCTTCTCGACGCGGTCGACGGCGGCCCGGATGCTCGCCCGGTCGGCGAGATCCAGGGGGACGGCGTCGGCGGCGCCGCCGTCCGCGCGGATCTCGGCGACGAGCGCGTCGAGGGCGCCGGTGCTGCGGGCGGCGAGCACGACGGCGGCGCCCTCGGAGGCGAAGAGCCGGGCCGCGGCCGCCCCGATGCCCCGGCTGGCGCCGGTGATCAGGACGACCTTGCCGGTCAGCAGGCCCGTGGTGGCGATGTGAGTGTCAGTGGTGTTCGTCATGACAGCAGCGTCTGCCCGGCTGCCGGCCGGATACAGGCACAGCCAGTACCAGGATCCGCCGCCGCGCCGCGGGCACACTTGCCGTATGGACAAGCAGGAGCTCGGAGCGTTCCTCCGCAGCCGCCGCGAGCGGCTCAAGCCGCAGGACGTGGGCCTTCCCGCCGGCCCGCGACGCCGGACACCGGGGCTGCGCCGCGAGGAGGCCGCGGTCCTCGCGCACATCTCCACCGAGTACTACGTCCGGCTCGAGCAGGGCAGGGCGCCCAGACCGTCCGCCGAGGTCCTCAGCGGGATCGCGGGCGCGCTGCGGCTCACCGACGCCGAGAGCGACCACCTTCACGTCCTCGCGGGAACCGCGCCGACCCTTGCCCGGCTGCACCGGCGGGACGTCCGCCCGAGCATCCTCGCGCTCCTCGAGCGGCTGCCGCAGACGGCGGCCTTCGTGATATCCGCCGCGTTCGAGGTGCTCGCGTGGAACGATCTCGCGGCCGCGCTCATGGAGGACTTCGCAGTACTCGCCGAAGAGGACCGCAATCTCGCACGCCGTGCATTCCTCGGGCCGACGTCCGCCGATGCGCCCCTGTACGGGATCTCCGACGCCGCCGAGTTCCGCCACCACGTGGTCATGCAGCTCCGCACCACCCTCGCCCGCTATCCGGCGGATCCCGCAGTGACCGGCCTCGTCGACGAACTCCGCGCCGGCAGCCCCGACTTCGCCCGGCTGTGGGAACGGCACGACGTGCACGCCGCGCCGACGCTCACCAAGAGCTTCCGCCACCCGACCGTCGGCGAGATCACCGTCGACTGCGACACGCTCGCCCTCACCGACCGCGACCAGCACCTCGTGCTCTACAGTGCGCCACCCGGCTCCCCCGGCGCCGACGCTCTGGCCCTGCTGAACGTCCTTGGCGCCGAGGCGGGTGACTACCGGCGCTAGTGCTCTGACCGCATGGGTTCATTCCGTAGCCCGCCGCTGCGTGATTGCTCAGGGAGTGTTCGAGGTCGCCCAGGAGCGGAACAAGGCGAGGGCTTCGGTGAGGTTGCCGGGGCCGCATCTGGCGTGGAAGGTCTTCTCGGAAGTCCAGGCCCAGACCCAGTCGTGAGGGCTGCGGTTGACGTCCTGGCGGGGGTACTCGTGTTGCTCCAGGTCCGTCTCCTCCAGGTCGATCGTGACGATCCAGCCGGGGTTGTCGAGCGTGGCGATCTTCACGCCCCACTCGTGCTCCCAGTCCTCGTTGCACTGCGCCGCGTACCAGTTCTGCAGCCAGTCAAGAACGTTCTCCGAATTGCTCACGCCAGGGGATGCTAGTGCTCTGACCATAGGTTCGCCGGGTCGCTGAGGCCGCGATAGCGAGTGGGCGTCCGCCCCAGCGCATGCCCTTCTCGCCGCGGATGCGGGCCCGTTCCCTGCGCTCGGCGGCCAGGACGTCGCGGTGGCGGGCGTTGGCATTGCGCGTTGTCCATGATCGCGTAGATCGGTGCTCCGTCGGGCCTGGCCGCGCGGATCGACGACAAGCTTGCGCAGCGACCAAAGACGGCCGATCTCGTTGAACCGGTGGTTCACATCGCGCACGGTGTCCTCATCGGCCTGCACCAGCTGGGCGATCACCGGCGCCCGGTTCCCGCCGGCCGAGGCCGGCAGCATCATCGCCCGCCGATGGCGCACCGAGCTGGTGCTGCCCCGACGCACGATCTGCTGCAGCCGCCCCTCCTGGTCGGTCAGTCTGCGCACACGGACAGGCGCGGCCACCACACCTCCAGCGGTCGGATCGGACCCACGTGGGTCGTGATCGCCGACCGCTACGGCGCCAACACCTGGCTCCCACCAGACAGTTGAGGACACTTATTGGTTTGCCGACGACCGGGCCGGTCGGATAGGAAGCGTGCGTGCTCAGAGGAAGCAAGGTCGGGCTCAGGGCCCGGCACGAGGACGACATCCCGATACTCCGGGCCGAGCTCTACGACGACGTGGTCAACTCCTCGCGGTCCGAGAGCGGGCCGTGGCGGCCGATCGCGCCCGGCTCGAAGGACCGGCGGCTCGTCGTGGACGACACGAAGGAGGGGAGCGTCAGGTTCTCCGTGGTGGCACTGGAGGGCGACACCCTGGTCGGCACCGCGACGCTGTGGGGCATCGACAACCACAACCGGTCCGCGCACATCGGGCTGGGCCTGCGGCCGTCCTGCCGCGGCAAGGGCTACGGCACCGACGTGGTCGCGGTGCTGTGCCACTACGGTTTCGTCGTGCTCGGCCTGCAGCGGCTGCAGATCGAGACGCTGTCGGACAACGCGGCGATGCTGCGCTCCGCCGAGCGCAACGGCTTCGTCCGCGAGGGCGTCCTGCGCTCCTCGGCCTGGGTGATGGGCGAGTTCCTGGACGAGGTGCTGCTCGGGCTCCTCGTCAAGGACTGGAAGCCCGGCGCCACGAGCTAGTGCCGCGGCAGGCAACCTTTGCCTTCTGTAGGCTCTCGTCGCCGAACGGGAGGTTCGACTTGGGTACTCGTCCGCACAGAGCCTGGCCGGTCGCCGCGCTCGTCGTGGGAGTTCTGAGTGCTTGCGATCCGGCGACCGCGGATCCCACGGACCCCGCCAACTTCAGTTCCATCGCCTTCGTCAATGACACCGGCTCCCCAGCTGTCCTGTTCGAGTGCGGTGACAGCCGTGGACGTGACTGCCACGACATGAGCGGCCGACTCGCCCCCGGACAACGCAGCGGCCAGCGGGTGTACTGGGGGGCCGGTCTCGATCCCTGGCAAGTTCGCGACGCACGGGGGCAGATCGTGGGCTGGCTGATCGTGAGCACACAACGCCGTGAATCCGGAGCTGTCTACTACCTCGGCGACGCCGAGCCCGAGCCCGGCAAGCCGACGACTCCACGTGTCTCGCCGCACGCCGATCCGACGCGGTAATTCGGTTTCCCTGGGACCCACCGGCCCGGCGGCACGCGCGGACGAAGGGCTACCTGAGGTGGTCGACAGGGGCGAACGTTGCCCGATGCGGCACTAGACCGTGGGGGCGAGGACACAGAACTCGTGGCCCTCCGGGTCGGTCAGGCACGTCCACGGGACGTCGCCCTGGCCGACGTCGAGGTCGGTGGCGCCGAGGGCGCGCAGCCGGGCCACCTCCGCCGCCTTGTCGTCACCGGGGTGGGGCAGCAGGTCGAGATGGATGCGGTCCGGCACGGTTTTCGCGTCGGGCGTGCGGAGGAGCTCGAGATACGGGCCGACACCCTCGGCGGAGCGCAGCGACGCATGATCGTCGCTCACCTCGTGCAGGTTCCAGTCCAGCGCCTCGTCCCAGAACCGGGCCATGGCCCGCGGGTCCGCGCAGTCGATCACCACCGCGGCGATCGGCCCGGTGTCGCGGTAGATCTCCCGGGGCTCCAGCACGCAGAACTCGTTGCCCTCGGGGTCGGCGAGGACCGTCCACGGCACCTTGCCCTGGCCCACGTCGGCCTGCGTCGCACCGAGAGCCTCAAGGCGTGCGATCAGCTCCGCCTGATGGGCCGCGGAGGTGGTGGCGAGGTCGAGGTGTACGCGGTTCTTCGTCGTCGTCTTGGGTTCCGGGACGGGAACGACGTCGATGCCGAGGACGGTCGGGTGCGGCCAGACGAGGCCGCCGGCAGGTCCGACGTAGGTGGTCACGCCGGGACTGTACGCATGCCGGCCGAGCGCCTCCGCCCAGAACCGGCCGACCGCCGGGGCGTCGACAGCCTTGATGTTCAGCTGAACGGGTCGCAGCACCATGCCGACGATCTTAGGTATCAGCCGCCGCCTCAGGAGAACTGTCCACTCGACGGAAAAAACTCGGACGGCGATGTCGAGAACCCGCGTCCGGCTCCGTCCCCGGGGTGGACGCGACCACAATGGGCCGCACCACACCGAGGAGAACCACGATGGCAAAGTACCTGCTGCTCAAGCACTACCGCGGCGCCCCCGCTGCGGTCAACGACGTGCCGATGGAGCAGTGGACGCCGGAGGAGATCTCGGCCCATGTGCAGTACATGCGCGACTTCGCGGCGCGGCTGGAGGAGACCGGCGAGTTCGTCGACAGCCAGGCACTCGCCCCCGAGGGGACCTTCGTCCGTTACGACGGCGAGGGGCGCCCCCCGGTCACCGACGGCCCGTTCGCCGAGACCAAGGACCTCATCGCCGGCTGGATGATCATTGACGTCGACAGCCACGAGCGCGCCGTCGAGCTGGCCGGGGAGCTGTCGGCAGCGCCGGGTGCGGGCGGCAAGCCGATCCACGAGTGGCTGGAGCTGCGCCCGTTCCTGGGCGCGCAGCCCACCACCACGGAGTGCACCTTCAAGTGACTCAGATCGAAGAGGCCCTGCTCAGGAACCTCACGCCGAGCGTGCTCGCCGTCCTCGTCCGCCGCGGAGCCGACTTCGCCGCGGCCGAGGACGCCGTGCAGGACGCGCTCGTCGAGGCGCTCCGCGTCTGGCCGGCCGACCCTCCGCGGGACGCGAAGGGCTGGCTGGTGACCGTGGCCTGGCGGAAGTTCCTCGACGCGCGGCGGGCGGAGGCCGCCCGCCGTCGGCGCGAGGACCGCGTCGAGGAGGAGCCGGCTCCGGGGCCCGCGTCCGCGGTGGACGACACGCTCCAGCTGTACTTCCTGTGTGCCCACCCGTCGCTGACGCCGTCGTCCGCGGTCGCGCTCACGCTGCGCGCAGTCGGCGGCCTCACCACCCGCCAGATCGCCCAGGCCTATCTGGTGCCCGAGGCGACCATGGCGCAGCGCATCAGCCGGGCCAAGCGCACCGTGTCCGGCGTGCGGTTCGACCAGCCCGGCGATGTCGCCACCGTGCTGCGTGTGCTGTATCTGGTCTTCAACGAGGGCTACTCGGGCGACGTCGACCTCGCCGCCGAGGCCATCCGGCTGACCCGCAGGCTCGCAGCCGGCTTCGACCACCCCGAGGTGGCCGGGCTGCTCGCCCTCATGCTGCTCCACCACGCCCGGCGCGCCGCCCGCACCGCGGCCGACGGCAGCCTGGTGGCGCTCGCCGAGCAGGACCGCACCCGGTGGGACACGAAGCTGATCGCCGAGGGGGTCGAGATCCTGCAGGCCGCCCTGGCCCGCGACCGGCTGGGCGAGTTCCAGGCCCAGGCCGCCATCGCGGCACTCCATGCCGACGCACCCACCGCCGAGGAGACCGACTGGGTGCAGATCGTCGAGTGGTACGACGAGCTCACGCGCCTGACCGACAGCCCCGTCGTCCGTCTCAACCGCGCGGTCGCCGTCGGCGAGGCCGACGGCCCGCGCGCCGGCCTGACGGCGCTCGCGGCCCTCGACGACGACTCACTGCCCCGCCACACCGCCGTGGCGGCGTACCTGCACGAACGCGACGGCGACCTGGCCACGGCGGCCCGGCTGTACGCCGAGGCGGCCCGCAAGGCACCCAACCTGGCCGAACGCGACTACCTCACCCGCCAGGCGTCCCGGCTCAACACCCGCCGAAGTCCCTGACGGGCGGTACTTCCCGAACGGGTGCCTACCTGCCCTCCGGGCGGTACGGGCACGCCGACTCGGCCGCCGGTGCGCCGAGGCCGGCGCGTGACGCGGAGACGGCGCCCGTGCTGCGCTCGCGTGGACGCAGCCGCACCATCACGTCCCGCAGAGGGCGAAGGGAGATCACCGGGGAGCCGTACTGCAGCGAGTCTCCCGGGACGAGGTTGAGCCGGAACCGCTGGTTGATCATCGCGACGATGATCCGCAGTTCGAGCAGCGCCATGTTGTTGCCGACGCACTGCCGAGGGCCCGCCCCGAAGGGCAGGTACGCCATACGGGGCCGCTCCCGTACGGCCTGCGGGGTGAAGCGGTACGGGTCGAAGGCCACCGGGTTGTCCCAGTGGCGCGGGTTGTGGTGCGAGGCCAGGGGCGAGAGCAGGATCGACGAACCGGCCTCGATGCCGTAGCCGCCGAGGGTGTCCGGGCCGACGGCGGCCCGCGGGAAGATCCAGATGGGCGGATACATCCGCAGGCTCTCGTCCACCACCATCCGCGTGTACGTCAGCTCGGCCGCCCTGTCGGCGTCGGGAGTCGCACCGCCCAGCACGCCGTTGATCTCCTCGTCCAACTCGGCCTGCACATGCGGGTGGTTGGCGATGGACAGCAGGGTCCAGCACAGGGAGACGGCGGTGGTCTCGTGGCCCGCCAGATAGATGGTGAGCAGTTCGTCGCGCAGTTGCCGGTCGGTCCACGGCTCGCCGGTCGCCGGGTCCTCGGCCTGCTCCATCAGGGCGATCAGTGGGCCCTCCCCGGTCCGCGCGTGGTTCTCGCGGACGTCCGCGACCACCTTGTCGAAGACCCGGTGAATGTGGTCGATCTTGCGTTTGCGGGCCGTGGGCAGCCAGGACGGAAGCATCTCGGACGCGGTGCCCCGCCGGAACATGACCTCCACGACATCGTCGACGATCCGCTTCAGCACGGCCGACGCGGGCTTGATGTCGTAGGCGAACAGCGAGCGGCTGAGCGTGACCAGGGTGAGGCGCAGCATCTCGGTCATGAGGTCCACGGGCTCGTCCCGGGCGGCCTTGGCATCCCATTCGTCGAGCATCTCCTCGGTGGCCGCGACGATGTTGGGCACGATGTCCGTGACCGCGTTCTTGAGGAACACCGGCTGCACGGCCCGGCGGTGTCCGCGCCAGAAGTCGCCGTCCGAGGTGAGCAGGCCCTTGCCCATGACCACGCCGAACTGCTCGTAGAGCGGTCCGCGCACGTAGTTGGCGTTGTTCTCCACCAGCACCCTGCGCACCGCCTCGGGGTCGGTGACCTGATGGACGGTCATCGGCCCCAGCCGTATGCGGACCATCTCTCCGTGGTCGCGCTGAAGGCCGAGCAGGAACTCGGCGGTGTTGCGGCGCCAGGGACCGAGGCTGCCCAGGAGGGGGGTGCCCTTGGGGCCGGGGGCGGTGCGAAGGGCTGTGGGTGTGGACGTGGTCGTGGATGTGGTGGTCACCAAGGGTCCTTACCTGGTCAGGCTGCGCGGCTGGGCCGTGCTGTGCGGTACCGGAAAGGCGCGCCGCACGAAGAGGTGGTCGAACACCGCGTCCGGGGCCAGCCGCCGCAGCGCGATGGTGCTCCGGGCGAGGAAGCCGACGGTGTAGCGGGCGCGGGGGCGCCGCTTGTGGACGGCGCGTTCCACCACGCGGGCCACGTCGTCGGCGTGGACGGTGAAGGTGCCGGCCAGGGTGCGGCGGCTGCCCGTGTAGATCGCCTCGAAGTATTCGGCGGTGCGCTCGCGGAACTCGTCGTAGACGTCACCCGTGGACGGGAGGTTGTCGACGTACGTGGAGCCGAAGTTGGTGGTGCGCACCGGGCCCGGCTCGATGACGACGACCCTGATGCCGAAGCCGGCCGTCTCCAGCCGCAGCGCGTCGCTGAGCGCCTCGACGGCGTGCTTGGACGCCTGGTAGAAGCCGCCGCCCGGGACCGCGTAACGGCCGAAGATCGACGAGATGTTCACGACGGTCCCGCTGCCGGCGGCCCGCATGCCGGGCAGGACCAGTTGGCTGAGCCGGGCCAGTCCGAAGACGTTGGTCTCGAACTGCCCCCGCATCCGGTCGGGTTCGATCTCCTCCACGGCACCGGAGACGGCGAACCCGGCGCTGTTCACGAGGGTGCCGACCGCGCCGTGCTCCGCTTCGACCGCGTCGACGGCCGCACGCATGCTGTCCTCGTCGGTGACGTCCAGCCGCAGCGTGCGGATGCCCTCCGCGGCGAGCGGGGCGAGTGTTTCCGGCCTGCGCGCGGTGGCGTACACGAGCATTCCGCTGCGGTGCATCCGCAGCGCGCAGGCCCGGCCTATGCCGGACGAACAGCCCGTGATCAGCACGGGATTCGGTCGTTTGTTCACGATCTGCCTCTTCACGGTTTGGGGCGGGCCGTTACGGAAAGGTGCCGGGCATGTATCACCGGATCGTGGCCGCGAAGCTACGCAAAGCGTTCTCCGACATCAACTCCGGAAACTGGCAGTCCATGGTGGACACACTCGCACCCGAATTCACGTACGTCTTCTACGGGGAGCATGCGCTCTCCGGCGAGCGCCATACCGTCGAATCCATGAGCCTGTGGTGGCAGCGGGTCTTCCGGCTCATCCCCGATGCCGAATTCGAACCGCAGGAAATCATCATTTCCGGCGGCCCCTGGCTGACCAAAGTGGCCACCAGGGTACGGATCGGCGGCCCGCTGCCCGACGGCACCCGCTACGACAACGTCATGACCCAGTTCATGTATCTCAAGTGGGGGCGCATCACCGAGATCCACACTCTGGAGGACACCGTCGTCCTGCAGCGGGCGCTCGACCGGATCGCCGCCTCGGGGAACGCCGAAGCCCATGCCGAGCCCATCACGGACAAGCGCTGACCCCCTCGACCGGCACCGGCACCCGCGGGGTGCCGGTGCCGGCGCACGCTCAGCCGAAGGCACCCAGCTGCTTGGCGAGGTCGAAGGCGTCCAGGGAGAACCAGCTCTCCACGATCACCCCGTCACGGAACTCGTCGATGACGATTCCGGGGACGGCGAACTCCCGCCCTGCGGCCGGGATCCCCTCGTAGGGATCGCCGGTGTGGGTGCCCCGTGCGGTGAAACGGCTGACGACCTTCTCGCCCTCCAGGATCCAGTCGTCCACCGTGACATGGAGGTCGGGGAAGGAGGCGCGCTGGATCCGCACCCATTCCTTGAGGTGTTCCACGCCCTCTTCGCCGTTCGGGGCCGTCCCGTGGCTGATGTGGTCCTCGGCGGCACCCTCGTAGATGACGTCGAGATTTCCCTTGTTGAGGCATTCCTCGTAGTAGCGCTCCAGAACTGCCTTGTTCTTCAAGGTGTTCGACATTCTGCTCCACTCCCATTCCGTGGGTTCTGTGAGGTGTCGGTGATCGATCGGTTCGTCAATCGCCCGCGACCGGGCCCTCGAATCCGGTTATCGTCATGACGCGGACACCGGAGGCCGCGCTCGTGATTTTCCAGGTGCCGAGTGCGGGATCTCCTTCGATGACGGAATTCCCGTTCTCCTCGGCGTGGACGGTGATGCGTCCCACGGTCAGCGGGTCGACCGCGACCGAGATCCCCGCGCCCTGTCTCGCGCACAGCCGCACCACGTTCTCCAGCGCGGACAGGGCCAGGGCGGTGCGGGGAACGGCCGCCGTCGCCCACAGGTCATTGGGCGCGCAGGGGCGCACCTCGCCGGCCCAGCGGCCTTCCTCGGTACGGGTCCACCGTGCGCGGGGCACGACTGAGGAACGCCAGCTCAGCAATTCGGGACCCGAGCGCCAGGTGGTCATCCGGGTGAGTCCGCTGCGTGGCGGGGCGGGTGAGCGGGTGTCCCCCGGTGCGTACACGATCCGCGCCCGCGCCTCCGGGCCCGAACCACCGGGTCGCCGGAAGCAGGCCTCGACCGTCCAGGACCGTCCGTCGTGAACGCCTCGAAGCTCCCGCTCCCAGACGGCGACCGGCCCGTCGAGCCGCAACAGGTCCAGGGGGACGACGACATCCTCCACGCAGTCGAGGCGCAGCTCCGGGAAGTCCGGCGGTACGACCCACTCCGCTCCCCGGACCGCGTTCTCCAGCAGCAGGCTCACCGGGACCGCCTCGGAGCCGTCCACCAGGAAGTCCGTCAGCGCCGGGGTGGTCTCCCGGTCGAAGCGGACCCTCGACACCAGCCGGGCGTGCGGCTCGTAGGACGTCACCTCGCCGAGGTGGTGGATCTTCGGGTACACCTCGGCGTATCCGGGCAGGTCGGGCACGACCGGGTAACCAGTGGCCTGGCCGGGGTCGACGGCATCGCCGAGCGGACCTACGAAGGTGACCTCACCGGCGGAGCCCGCCAGCAGCTCGGCCTGCCACTTGGCGAGTCCGTCGGCGACGCCGAGCGGTGCCATGTAGCGCCGCGTCGCCGAGAAGTTCGCGATGAGGCCGATACGGTCCCAGGTCGGCCAGGCGAGCGTCATCACCGGGTAGGCGGCCCGGCGGTCGGCCCACCGGCCCAGCCGGGCGAGCGCCTCGTTGGCGGCGGCGTACTCCAGCTGGCCGACCATGCCGCCCAGCCGTCCGGTGAGCGAGCCCACGTTGCAGAAGAACTTCAGCCTGCTGTCGGCGAGTTCACCGAAGAGATGGACGAAGCCGTCGATCTTCGTCGCCACGGTCCGCAGGATGTCGTCGTCGGTCTTCTTGGGCAGCCTGGCCGCGGTGTCCACGCCCGCGTTGTGCACGACGCCGGTCAGCGCGTCGCCCTCCCGCGCCAGCAGGGCGCGCACCTGCTCCAGGTCGGTGAAGTCGCACGGGACGTACTCGATGCGCAGTCCGCGGGCCCGGGCGCCGGTGATGTTGCCCGCCAGCTCCCACAGGCGGCGGACGCGGGCGATGTCGCGGCGGATCTCGGGCAGCGGGCGCCCACGGCGGCTGCCGGACCACAACTCCTGCTCGTACGCCTTGAGTTCGTCCGCGTCAGCACCGAACCACGGTTCGTCCGCGGAGGGGAAGGGCTCCCGGCCGGTCACGACGACCCGCGTACCGTGCTGCTCCGCGAGTGTGCGGGCGAGCTCCCAGCCGATGCCGCGCCCGCCTCCCGAGACCAGGACGCAGTCGTCGGGGCCCAGGCTCACGGTGGGGGGACCGACCGGTGCCGCGACGGGAGACAGGGTGAGGCGCCGTCCGTCGCGGTGACCGACCTCGATCTCGCCGGTCCTGCCCAGCTCGCTCACGACGACGCCGGGCAGGTCCTCCGCCGCCGAGAGCGCGGTGTCCACGACGCGCGCGTTGCAGTTGGGGAACTCCCGGTGCAGGGTCTTGGCGAGCCCCGCCCAGATGCCGCCCAGCGGTTGGGCCAGGTCGTCGTCCGGATGCTGCCCCATCCCGCCGCCGAGGTGGGTCACGGCCAGATAGAACAGCCGCCGCGCGGAGGTCTCCGCGGCCCAGTCCTCGTACTGCTCGCGCAGCGCGGTCACGGTCCGCAGCAGCGGCTCGCGCCACACGCCCGTCAGGTCCTTCGTGCCGTGCGCGGGTGTCCCGCCGCCCAGGGTGAGGTCGACGATGGCGTCCACCACGCCGTCGCCGGGGGCGGCCGCGACGGTGGCGGGTGTGCGGCGCCGTACTCGTGCCCCGTGTGCGGTCAGTTCGCGCTCGACGCGCTCGGCGCTCTCGTCGTCGCCGGCGAGCAGCAGGACCCGCATCCCGGCCGGCCGCGAGGTGTCCGGGGTGAGCGGTGGCAGCGCGGCGGGCCGCCACACCATCCGGGTCGTCGGCTGCACCGCCGGGTCCCCGGGCGGCGGCTCCCCGGTGGCGGCGGGCACGACGCTGGACGGCGACTCCCGCGAAGTCGTCAGCATGCTTCACGTTCCTTCCTGGTCACGCGGATCACGTCGGTCGCGGCGGTCGGACGCCGTCGGCGGACACGGCCTCACCCGTGCGGGCGTCGACGTAGCCGATCAGCGCCGCCCGGAGGTCCTTCATCTGGAGGACCATCCGGCCGTCGGAACGGGCGGCGACGAACCGGTTGTCCACCCGGTCCGCGGACAGGCCGAACCCGGGGGGCGTGGCGTACAGGTCGATGGGACCCGGCTCGGTCGACAGGGTGTGGTCGTTCGTCTCCTCGTAGAGGTCGATACGGCGGATCGACAGGGGTGCGGCGACCGGCACCAGCCGGCCGTCCACCAGGTCCAGCACCCCGACCCTGGCCAGTCCGTCCAGCAGCACGCACGGCACGGTGAACCGCGGCCACACCGGGTCGTCCGAGGGGAGCGAGAGTGAGTACCGTCCCCGCTTGCCCAGGGGATGGATGCCGGTGCCGGTCGTCGAGACGAACGGCCCGCTCAGCCGGACCGGCGAGCCCGGCCGGTGGTACGGATCGGGGACGGGAGTGTCGTCCGCGCTGTCCCAGGGATCCCAGCGCGGGGCGGGGGCGAACTCGTCCGCGAGGACCACCCGGGCCGCGAAGTGCGGCCTGTTCTCCACCAGGACGACGCCGCCCGGTGACACCACGTCCTCGGAGACGTGGACCTGGACGACGGTGGTGTCCCCTTCGTCCTCGACGATCTCCGCCGTGATGCGCTTCGGCGCCGTCGGGACATCGCGGTACACCCGCAGGAAGTGCTCGAACCTCAGGTCCTCGAAGGCGATCACGGACCGGCCGGGCACCAGATGGCGGGCCGCCTCGGCCGCGATTTCGGTCACGAAGGTGCCGGGCAGCGTCGGTTCGCCGCGCACGGTGTGGTGTTCCAGATAGCCGTCGGTCCGCAGGTCGAAGGGGCAGGCGAACTCGGCGGAACGGTCGTCCGAGGACACCAGGCGGCGCAGGAAGAAACCGGGGGGCGCGGGCCTCGCGGCCGGGGGCGCCGGGGTGTCCTCGGGCTCCAGATAGCCGGGGTAGAACTTCTCCACCGTGGCCTCTTCCGCGTCCCCCAGGTGTACGACGGAGGGGCGCCGGACGGGGGCGTGCAGCTCCTGCACGAAGTGGTGGACGCCCTCGGGCACCGGCATGCTGCTGTAGGAGCCGGCCCGTTCGTAGTACGCCTTCGTCAGCTCGCCCGCGCCCATGCCGACACTCCCCCACAGGGTCCACCCGATGGTGACCTCCGGATGGCCGGAGGTGGCCGCCGCGTGGGTCGCGGCGCTGCTCAGGAAGTCGTTGGCAGATGCGTAGTCGGCTTCGCCGAGCTGCCCGAAGTGACCCAGCAGGGAACCGAAGTTGCACCAAAGACGCGGCGGGGCGTCGCGCAGCGCGTACTTCAGGTTCAGATACGACTGCACTTTCAGGTCCCGGATGGCGGTGAACTCCGCGAAGTCCTTGTCCTTGATGAGTGCCGAGCGCTGGAGCCCCGCGGCGTTGATGAGGAGGTCGATCCGGCCGTGCTCCCGCAGAACCTCGCCCAGGGCCTTCTCCACCTCGGCGCCGTCACGCATGTCACAGGTGCGGTAGGTGACCCGGTCGGCGCCGCTCGCGGCGGCCATCTCCTCCAGGTTGCGCCGGGACTCACGTGCGTTGAGCATCCGGTCGAAGTCCTTGGTGATGCTTGCGACGTTCCGGCCGCCGCCCTTGGCGAGTTCGGCGGAGATGTACGCGGCCCGCCCCGCGGCGAACTCCTCGTCGGTACCGGCGAAGACGGAGGGCGGATGGGCGTCGAGGTCGTTGCTGCCGAATACGTGGATGCGTGAACCGAACTCCCTGGCAAGGGACTTGACCACCTCGGCGGTGATTCCCCGGGTGCCGCCGGCCACGACGATCACGGACTCCCGGTTCAGCGCGACGGGCGTGCCCTCGTCCAGCGTGACCGGCTCGTCCCGCAGCCGCCAGGTACCGCGCACCCCGTCGTTCTCGACGACCACGGGGAAGTCGCGGCCTCCACCGCTCTCCGCCTCGACACCGCGTACCGCCGCCGCCACGTCGCCGCCTGAGGTGAGGTACGCGAGGCTGCCGCCTTCGGCCAGTTCCAGGCCTGCGGTCTTCAGGAGGCCGGTGAAGAGACCGGAGAAGGGGTGCGGTGTGCCGTCCTGCACGGCGCCCAGCAGGAGCATCATCACGGCCGAACCGGGCCGGGCCAGATCGTCGTAGGCGAACTGCAGGGCCAGGTACACGGCGTCGTGCAGGGCGAGCAGAGAGGGTGCGCCGGCCATGGAGAGAACCTCGTCCGGCGGCACGGCGCGGCTGAGATCGCTCAGGATCCGCAGCCGGGTGATCGGCCCGGTGGTGCCCGAGAGTGCCTCGCGTACGACCTCGGGGGTGACCCGCGACAGGTGGTGCCAGCCGGCCCGGGAGGTGTCGAGCGGGGCGGTGGACAGTACCGTGAGCGCGGAGTCCGGGCCTGCCGCCCGGGCCACCAGGTCGGGTGCGTCGGTGACGACGACGGCGCCGTCCGGCAGGAACGGGACCGGCTCACCGGCCGGGCGGGACGGGGCGGCATCCCACACCGGGACCCGACGCCGGACCCGCAGGGGCTCGCCGCCTTCGGTGTGGGTGGTCGAGCGGAAGCCGTCGCGAAGGGTTTCGGGGGTGGTCGCGGTGGTGCGGCCGCCGGGGACGGTCAGCCTGAGCCTGGGCCCGGTGGCGCTTGCGTCTTCCGCACTGGAGACCGTCACACTCCCCGCGGGGCCGTGCAGGGCCCTGAGGACGGCCAGGCCTCCGGCCGCGCCCAGGTAGCGGGCGTTCTCCGGGGCTCCGGCCCCGCACACCACCGCCTCGTGCTCAGCCGCCTCGTCCAACGTCTCGTCCACGTACGCCAGGACGGGCAGGCCCGCGCTCCGGGCCCGTTCCTCGGTGGTCAGCGCGAACAGGAAGGCGCCCTCGGCCAGTTGCTCCTCCTGCTCAGGCAGCAGGTCGCCGACGAGGGACCGGTACTCCGGGAGGCTGTTGCCGTTGATCCCCCCGGCCAGGGCGAAGTCCAGCTCCCCGGTCCGCAGATAACGGCCGGCCAGGGTGATCGAGGACAGAGCGGAGGCGAAGCCCGAGTCCAGCGTCATGTTGGAGCCGTTGAGGTCGAAGTAGTTCGCGACCCGGGCGGAGATGATGTTGGGCATCTGACCGGGGAACGAGTCCTCGTTGGACTCCGGGATCATGGACCGCACCTGTTCCCGCAGCCGGTCGAGGACCCCGGGCACCTCGGCGGATCCGGCGAGGGGTGACGCGCCGAGTGCCTCGCCGATGTCGTCCAGGTAGCACCGGTTGGCGTAGAGCATCGCGGCCCTGGTCGGTCCCATGTGCCCTACGAACACCCCGGTCTTCGGGGCCTGCTCGTTCCAGAAGTCCGGCATCCGGTCACGGAGTTCGTGGGCGCATTCGAGGATCATCAGCTGGCACCGGTCCAGGGCGCGGATCGTCTTGGGAGGCAGCCGGACCTTGTTGAACGGCGGCACCGGGTAGTCCGCTCCGAAGCTGTCCAGCGGCGGCCGGCCGCCCTTCAGCCAGCTGGTCACGTCCTCGCGCCCGTCCAGGCCCGGCACATGGGCCGACCAGCCGACGAGGGCCACCCGGCTGTCGGTGGCGGGCGCCTTCGTGGCCGGGGTCCGCGCCTCGGCCGCCTCGGCGCGCGGGCGGTTCTCGGAGACGATGAGATGGGCGTTCGTTCCTCCGAAGCCGAACCCGGACACGGCCGCCAGCCGGGGCCGCTGCCCGCCCTCGGGCCAGTGCCTCGGCTCCGCGCTGACCTCCAGCCGCGTGTCCTCGAGGCGGAAGTCGGCACGCGGGGTGTCGAGGCGGAACTGGCCGGGGATGGTGTGCTGCTCCAGACCCTTGAGGCTCTCGATGAGCGAGACGACACCGGCGGCCCAACCGGTGTGTCCCAGCAGCGACTTGTTGGAGGTGACGGCCGTCGGAGCGGAGGTACCGAAGTGCTCCCGCAGTGTGGTGAACTCCTCCAGGTCACCGGCGGGTGTACCGGTCGCGTGCGCGTTGATCCACTGCACGTCGGCGCTGTCGACCTCACCGCCCTCCAGGGCCCGCCGCACCGCCAGGCCCTGCCCCTGCGCGTTGGGTGCGTAGATCGCCTTGCCCTTGCCGTCGGAGGACGAGCCGAACGCCCGCAGCACCCCGAGCACCCGGTCGCCGTCCTGCTGGGCCCTGCTCAGCCGCTTGAGTACGACGAGGGCGGCGCCGTCCGCGAAGATCACACCGTCGGCGCTCTCGTCGAGGGCGTGCACGGTCCCGCGCTTGGACAGGCCCTGGAGCTTCGAGAACAGGACGGTGCCGCGCGGCGCCAGGGCGAAGGCGCCACCGCACACGGCGATGTCCTGCTTGCCCATCAGCAGGCCCTTGGCCGCGATGTCGACGGCGTACAGCGACGAGGAGCAGGCGGTGTCGACCATGTGGAGTTCGGTGGAGGGCGGAAGGACGCCGTCCATGGCCACTTCGCCGACGCGGTGGGGCAGGAAGCGCGAGGGGGAGCGGGCACCGCGCCGGTACCGCTCGGTCAGGGCCTGGTCGATGCCCTTGCGGAGCGTGTCCCGCTGCTCGTCCGGGACCCGCAGATCGTCGACGATGCCGTGCGTCAGCCGGTGCGCGCTCGCAAGGACGCCCGCCTCTTCGAGGTGCTGGCTGCCGTCGGGGGTGTAGCCGACCACGAAGGAGCACCTGTCGGTGTCACGGCGCGTGACGCCGTCGAGCGCCTGCACCAGGCTGTGGCGCAGCCACTTGGTGGTGAGCTCTGTCTCTTCCCGGCCGTCCGGCATGTCCTCCAGGGACCCTTCGGCGGCGGCGAAGTCCGTGATGAACACGCACTGTTCGGCGTACGCCTTGTCCTCGGCGGCCAGGTCGGAGGAGTGGAAGCTGTCGTGCTGCCAGCGCTCGCGGGGGACCTTGACGAAGAGCTCGTCGCCTGTCGTGCGCAGCTTCCAGAACTCGTCGGGGCTGTTGGCCCCGGCGACGGCCATGCCCATGCCGACGACGGCGATGGCATCGTCGCCGAACTCGACCGGTTCCACGGTCTCATGAGCAGCGGGCGCCTCGACGGTCTGCGCCGGAGGCGAGACGGATGGTGGTACCGGAGGCGGGGCCGGTGGCGAGAGAAGGGCGGCGCCGAGGGTGAGGCCGCCGTCGGCCAGGACGACCTGTCCCGTGATCCACCTGGCGTCGTCGGAGGCGAGGAAGGAGACGAGCGCGGCGAACTCCTCCGGCCTGCCGAGCCGCCCCCACGGTGTGGCCCGTGCGATGACATCCTGCATCTGCCCGGCATCGGGGAACTTGTCCGCCACCTCACTGCTCAGCATGGCGGCCGAGGCGATGTTGACCCGGATGCCCGAGGGCGCCAGTTCCACCGCGAGATAGCGGGCGGCGGCCTCGGCGGCCGCCTTCGCCGGGGCGCAGGCCGAGTAGTTGGCCATCACCATCTGCGAGCCGCCCAGCGCGGACACCGTGACGATGGAGCCGCCCCCGCCCCGCCCCATCAGCGGTGCCGCGGCCCGTGAACAGCGCAGTCCGCCCTTGTAGTTGGTCTCGATCGCCTTGTCGAGGTGGTCCTCGGTGATCTCGTCCGGCGGCAGCAGGGCGCCGTTCGCCGCGTTGTTGACGAGGATGTCGAGCCTGCCGTGCAGCCGGTCGACCTCCTGGAACATCCGCTCGACCTGTTCCTGCCGGGCCACCGAGGCCCGTACGAGATCGACCCGGGCTCCCTCGGCGACGAGTTCGTCGCGCGTCCGCTTGGCCTGCTCGTGCGAGTGGAAGTAGTTGAGGACGATGTCGGCCCCCCGTGCGGCGAGGTCCCGCACGATGGCCTTTCCGATCCCCCTCGACCCGCCGGTTACCAGCGCCACCTTGCCGGTGAGGTCCCTCATCGAAATCCGTGTCCTTCGTATCCGTCGCGTCCGTGGTGTCCGTGGTCTCGGTCCGGCATCAGCCCGCCTGCGCCGGCTCGGAGTGCCGTTCCAGCTCCGCGATCACGAAGTCGGCGATGGCGTCGAGCGTGTTGTAGGGCGCCAGCCGGAAGTCCGCCTCGCGGGGCGGCAGTTCGTACCGCTGGGAGACCCGGGAGAGCAGCTCGACCTGCTTGACCGAGTCGACGCCCAGTTCGGCCTCCAGCTGCGCTCCGCCCTCGAAGACCTCTTCCGGGTACTCCAGAGCCTGCGCGTACAGGGTCCGCAGCTCGCCGAGGACCTCGTCGCGGTCCAGGGCCGCATGCACGGGCGCGGGGCTCGGGGCCGGCTCCTGCTCCTGCACCTGCACCTGCACCTGCACCTGCTCGCGGCCCTGCCGGCGCTCCTCCTCCGCGAAGGCCTCCGCATCCGCCCGCACGCGCTCCCGCACCTCGTGCCCGTGCGCCTTCCAGTAGGCCTCGAAGAGGTCGGAGGCAACGGTCGGGGCCAGCAGCTCGGCGAGGCCGGGCCCGGACCCGGACGTGCCGTCCAGGTCGGCCAGGCCTGCTGCGCGCAGTTCCCTGAGGGTCGCGTCCAGCGCCAGCCGGCCTCCGTCGTCGAGCGCGAGGGTGGGCAGGGAGCGCACGTCGGAGCCCTGGGTCAGCCGGGTCACCAGCTTGGACAGCGCGGCACGTCCGCCTGCCTCCACGAACGTGGAGACACCGTCCCGGTGCAGGGCGCGCACCGCTGCCGCGAAACGGACCGGCTGGACGAAGTGGTCCGCGAGGCGGCCGGCGAGCGCCTCGCCCGGCTCGTAGTGGCGCTGGAGGATCGGCGAGTACACCGGCCGCTGGAGCCGGCGCTGGTCCAACGTGCGCACGTACGCCTCGAATTCGGGCGCCGCGGGTGCCAGGGCCGGGGTGTGGAAGGGGAACGGCGCGTCGATCTCGATCGCGCCGATGTTCAGCTGTGCGGCGATCGCCGTGACCTGGTCCAGCACCCCGTCGGGACCGCTCACCACGGTCTGCTCGTCGTGGTTCTCGGTGGCGACCGCCAGCAGCGGGTCGTCCAGCAGGCCGAGGAGCATCCGGACCCGGTCGGCACCGGCCGACAGGGCCACCATGCGTCCCTCGATCCCGTCGTGGCGCTCGATGACCGCGACGCGCTGCGCGACGATGCGTACGCCGTCCTCGGCCGAGAAGGCTCCGGCGGCCACCAGGGCGGTGATCTCCCCGAGGCTGTGGCCCGCGAGCACGTCCGGCCGTACGCCCTGGTCGGTGAGGATCTCGTAGGCGGCGAGGCCGGCGCCGTAGATGGCCACCTGGGACAGCCAGGAGTCGCCCGCGAGCAGTCCTCGCAGGTCGGTCGGTTCAGGTCCGAACAGGACATCGCTGATACGTCGTGAGAACAGTGCGTCCGTCGCTGAGTCGAGGCGATCGAACACCCTCTGGACCTGCGGGTACGTCTCCTTCGCCCGCCGTAGGGCGGCGCCGTCGAAGCCGCCCTGGCCGGGGAAGACGAACGCGGTGCTCGGGCCGGTGGAGGTGTTTTCGGGCATGCTGATGGATCCCTTGCTGAAAGAGGTGGGGTTTTCGGGCGTGGGCGGCCGGCTCGTCGCGGGTGGCTAGAGCACCGGCTGTGGGGAGCCGTCGAGCAGGTACCGCCCCATGGGGCCGAGGTTTCTGGCGATCAGCCGGTCGCCGGCCCGGGAGACAGGGGCGAAGTGCCGGGGTTTTCCGCGTACCAGCCAGCGCACCAGCCGCAGCTTCCAGCCGAGGTCCGGACCGGGCTCCAGGTGATCCAGCAGGGCATGGATGTTGGCGGCGGAGTAGAACTGTGCGGGGTCCACGATCGTGGCGAACACGCCCACCATGTCCCGGCCGTGGGTGGCGCTGCGGCTCATCGCACTGATGAACTCGATCTCCTCGGGGCTGTGGTCGGCGATGAGGGCGTGCTCACAGGTGTACCGGTAGTGGCCGGTGACCAGGTCGTCCCGTCGGTGGGCGTACCGGGCCAGTGCGGCCGGCAGTCCGGCACCGCCCGGTGACGACAGGCCCTCCTCGACGGCTTCCACGAGGAGTTCGGCGCTGCGCAGACCGTCGCTGATGCCCGCGGCCGTGATCGGGTCCCGGGTGTATCCGGCGTCCCCGACCAGCGCCCAGCCAGGGCCGTGCGCGCGGCGCAGGAAGTTCGGTACCGCACCGGTCATCCAGCGGCCCGCGCGCTTGGTCTCGCGCAGCGACGCGGCCCACCCGGGGTCCACGTCCTCGAACGCCTCGATGACGGTCCGGTCGCGTTCCTCGTCGCTGCTCGCCCTGAAGTCCCGGGCCGGCAGGGCGACGCCCACGATGGTCAGGTCGTCGTGGGTGGGCCAGGTGAAGGTGTGTTTGCGGGCGTGCCGGTGGGTGCGCACCCGGCCGTCGTGCGGCAGTCCTTCCCAGTAGGCCCAGTGGCTCTTGTTGAGTACGGGCCGGGTGGCGTACTTCTCGGCGCCCGTGAGCCGGGCGATGGTGGAGTTGGAGCCGTCTGCGCCCACGACGAGGCGGGCGTGTTCGGTCACGGTGGCGCCGTCGCCCGACCGTCCGCGTACGCCGGTCACGGTGCCCGTCTCGTCGGTGCACAGCTCCTGTACCGAAAAGTCCTCGCGGAACTCGGCGCCGGCCTCGAGCGCGGCGTCCAGCAGGATCCGGTCCAGCGTGGCCCGGTCCGGCGAGTAGGCCGCGTCGACCTCCTCGACCGCCGGAAGCGGGGCCATCAGCCGGGCCCGGCCGCTCTGCAGGCCGTACTCCCGGATGGGCGGGCAGCCCGTGGCGGTCAGCCGGTCCAGCAGCCCCCAGCGTTTCAGCCGGGCGATGCCCGGCGGGTGCACCAGGTTGGTCGCCGCGGCCTTCCCTCCCGGGAGGACGGCACGGTCGAGGAGGAGGACGCGGTGGCCCGCCCTCGACAGGAGCATGGCCGTGGACGCGCCGCTGACGCGTGCGCCGACCACGATGACGTCGTACATGTCGGGTCCCCCAGTTGTGTTTCGATGAGTTCGCATGCCGGGACGGGACTGCTAGCTCCTGGTCTCCTGAAGTGCGTGGGCCCCGCTCGCGTCCTGGCGTCCGACGTGTGCCCCGGACGCCTCAGCCGCCTGCCGCTGCCTGGAGCGGCGCGGTGCGCAGAGCATCGCCACGACGCCGAGCGCCGCGAAGGCGGATCCGACCCAGGCGGCGGGAACCAGGCCGTCGACGAACCGCTGGGGTGTGGTGTAACCGCCGTACGAGGTGAAGACCGAGGTCAGTACCGCGACGCCGAGGACCCCGCCGAGTTCGCGGAAGGTGTTGTTGGCGCCGGATGCGATGCCCTGTTCACGCGGGCTGACGACGTTCATCGCCATCTCGGCGACGGGTGCGAAGAACAGCCCCAGACCGATGCCGCCCAGGACCAGTCCGGGGACCTGGTCCGCGTACTCGGTGTGGACGTGGGACACCGAGGCCAGCCGGCCCAGCGCGACGGCCTCGGCCAGCAGTCCCAGGGCCACCACGAGCCGGTTGCCGATCCAAGCGGTCAGGAAGGACGCGAGGGGGGCGACCACCACGGGCATCGCCGTCCACGCGAGCATCCGCACGCCCGCCTCCAGCGGCGAGAAGCCCTGGATGTTCTGCATGAACTGGGTGAGCAGGAAGACCAGTCCGAACATGGCTGCGAACATCAGGGCGCTGGTGACGTTGACGGCGGTGAACGAGCGGTTGCGGAAGAGCCGCATGGGCAGCATCGGCGAGGGGGTGCGCAGCTCCCAGAGGACGAAGGCCGCGAGCATCACCACCCCGGCGATCAGGGAGCCGAGCACCTTGCCGCTGGTCCAGCCGTCGTCGGTGGTGCTCACCAGTGCGAAGACCACGCCCAGCATGCCGAGGCTCACCAGGACGGTGCCGGGCAGATCGAGCCGTGCGCCGGGCTGTTTGCTCTCGGCCAGCCGCCACAGACCCAGAAGCAGCACGACGACACCGATCGGCACGTTGATCCAGAAGATCCACTCCCAGGAGATCTTCTCCACGACGGCCCCGCCGACCAACGGGCCGAGCGCGACCGCCAGTCCGCTCAGCGCCCCCCAGACGCCGAGGGCGATGCCCCGCCGTCGCTCGGACACCGCCTCGGTCAGCAGTGTCAGGGTCAGCGGCATGACGATGGCCGCGCCGAAGCCCTGCACGGCCCGGGCGGCGATCAGCTCGCCCGGCGAACCGGAGAGCGCGCACGCCGCCGATGCGGCGGTGAACACCGTGAGTCCGGCCAGGAACATCCGCCGGCGTCCGAAGCGGTCTCCGGCGGCCGCGCCGCACATCAGGAAGACCGCGAAAGCGAGGGTGTAGGCGTTCACCGTCCATTCCAGGTCCTGGAGATCCGTACCCAGGGACTTCTGGATGGCGGGCAGCGCGGTGATCACGACGAGGTTGTCCAACGCGGCCATGAACACGGCGAGTCCGCTCACGACCAGGGTCCATGAGGCGTTGCCGCGGCTTCCACCGGCTTGACTGGTTGCATGGGCAGGGGACCGACCGGACATAGAAGATCCTTCGTCGAACGTACGGTGGGCAGGCGCGCTGGGCGGTCCGGCTAGGCGGAGGCGGACAAGGTGTCCAGCGCAGCGCGCCAGAGGCCGGCCAGCTGCTCCGCTTCGCGGAGCGCGCGGTCGTACAGGAAGCTGATCCGCACCTGTTCTCCGTGCGAGAGCAGCGTCACGGACAGGGCGTTGCCCGGCAGGAGCACCCCGAGCGGGGTGACGTCGATCGCCGGGGCGCCCCGGAAGGACAGCGCTGTGGGCAGGCTGAAGTTGGAGGCGTACAGCGGGGACGCGTACGGGCTGAGCAGTGTGCGGACCGTCCACCGCGTCAGGGCGGACGGAAGGATCCCGACAAGCGCCCGGCCGGCCGGTCGCAGACCGCGGGCGCGCATCCGCCGGGTCCGTCCCGCGAGTTGTGTGAAGGCGACGTCGAAGGGCGTCCCACGGGCGGGCAGGGTGACGACCGCGGTGGTCAGGTGGTTGCCGAGGAGGGTGTCCTCGCCGGGCCGTCGGGTGCTCAGCGGCATCCGTAGCGGGACCGGTGTCGTGCGCAGCCGCGACCGCAGGAGCCCCTCGCCCGTGGCGCTCCAGTCGTTGAGCGCCTGCCACAACGTCATGAGGAACGCGTCGTTCAGGGTGCCTCCGCAGCGGCGGCTCAGCTCCCGCAGTTCGTTCCGGGTCGCACCGGCACTGCACACGCCGAGGCGTTCGGGGCGGGGCTTCGGCGCTCGGGGCCACGGCCGGGCGGGCACCAGAGCGCGGGCGAGACCGGCGCCTACGCTCAGCGTGCCGCGGACCAGTTCGCGCGCGGAGCCGCTGATGAGCGGCCTCGGTCCCGCCGCGGCACGCTGCCCGTTCGCAGGACCGCTGTCGCCGAACAGCGCGGAGACGACGTGGGCCGCACCCATGCCGTCCTGGGCGCTGTGGTGGACCCGGTAGCAGATCCCGAACTCCCCGTCGGCGTAGCCGTGCACGAGGCGCATCGACCAGGGCGGGGCGTTCGGCGGAAGCGGCTCACGGGCCAGGGCGGTCAGGACCGTGTCGAGGGAGGTCCCCGCCGGGAACTCCTCCTCTTCCAGGTGAGCCACGGGGTCGAAGACGTCGTCCGGTTGCCGCCGGGACCGTCCACCGGAAGTCGTCAAACGGTGGGTCTGGCCCGGGAGTTCGGGCAACCGTTCCGCGAGGTGGTCGTGCAGTTCCTTGAGGGGCGGCGGCTCTCCTCCGAACCGGAGCAACTGGCCGTGGATCAGGCCGACTTCGCCTTCCATGGAGAGGAAGACCTCGTCGATGGGGTTGAGCCGGTGAGTCATGCGCTCCGCTTCCGTGTCGGTCGCGTCGGTCGCTTCGGGCGCTTCGGGCGGCGTCCTGGGGCCGGTCACGTCGGCGGGTTGCCGTGTTTGCGGGACGGCAGGTCGGCGTGTTTGGCACGTAACGCGCGCAGGGCCTGGACGAGCGTGGACCGTGTCTCGGCCGGGTCGATGACGTCGTCGACGAGCCCGCGTTCCGCGGCGTAGTAGGGATGCATCAGCTCGGCCCGGTACTCCTTGACGAGTCGGGCACGGGCCTCCTCGGGGTCGTCGGCGGCGGCGATCTCCCGGCGGAAGACCACGTTCGCCGCGCCCTGCGCGCCCATCACCGCGATCTCGTTGGCGGGCCAGGCGTAGGTGGCGTCGGCGCCGATGGACTGGGAGTCCATGACGATGTAGGCGCCGCCGTACGCCTTGCGCAGCACCACCGAGACCCGCGGGACCGTCGCATTGCAGTACGCGTAGAGGAGTTTGGCTCCGTGGCGGATGATGCCCCCGTGCTCCTGGTCGACCCCCGGAAGGAAACCGGGCACATCGACCAGGGTCACCAGGGGGATGCTGAAGGCGTCACACACGGAGACGAACCGGGCGGCCTTCTCGGCGGCGTGGATGTCCAGCACCCCGGCGAGGCTGGTCGGCTGGCTCGCGACGATCCCGACGGTCTGCCCGTCCAGCCGGGCCAGTCCGCACAGCACGCTGGTGGCCCAGGCCTCGTGCGTCTCCAGCCACTCCCCCTCGTCGACGACCTCCCGGATCACCGCACGCATGTCGTAGGGGCGGCTGCCGTCGGCGGGCACGAGATCGACGAGCCCGTCGTTCGTACGCTCCACGGGGTCGTCGCAGGGGTAGGCGGGCGGCAGCTCACGATTGTTGGAGGGCAGCAGCGAGAGCAGATGACGTACTTCCTCGAGGCATTCGGCCTCGTCGTCGTGGACGAAGCCGGCGACGCCGGAGACCCGGCCGTGGACGTCCGCGCCGCCGAGTTCTTCGTGGGTGATTTCCTCACCCGTCACCGACTGCACCACATCGGGGCCTGTGATGAACATCTGCGCAGTGCCGCGGACCATGAAGACGAAGTCGTTGAGCGCCGGCGAATAGGCGGCGCCGCCCGCGCACGGGCCCAGCATCACCGCGATCTGCGGAATCACTCCGGAAGCCCTGGTATTGCGGCAGAAAATGCCTCCGTATCCGGCGAGCGCGGAGACACCCTCCTGGATACGGGCGCCCGCGCCGTCATTGAGGGAGACCAGCGGTGCGCCCGCCGAAACGGCCATGTCCATGATCTTGTGGATCTTGGTGGCGTGGGCCTCGCCGAGCGATCCGCCGAAAATGCGGAAGTCGTGGGCGTACGCGAACACGGTCCGCCCGTGCACGGTGCCCCAGCCGGTGACGACGCCATCGGTGTGGGGCCTGCGGTGCTCCAGCCCGAACCCGGTGGCGCGGTGCCGCCGAAACCGCTCGACCTCGTGGAAGGACCCCGCGTCGAAGAGGAGATCCAGCCGTTCCCGCGCGGGCAGCTTGCCGCGGGCGTGCTGCTGTTCGGTGCTGCGGGAGCCGGGGCCGCGCTCCACGTCGCGTCGGGTGGCGTGCAGGAGGGCGACGCTGTCCCGCATGTCATTCCTCCGTTTCGACGGATCTCTTCGGATCGCTTCGGGATCTCCTTTCCCTGTCGATTATTCGGGGGCCGCTCGGCGCCGTGTCAAGGAAATCCGCGACTCTCCCGCAGGGCGAGAAACACCCGGGCGGGCGCGAAATCCCGCGACGCGAGAAGAAGGAGATCCGCCCGAATAGGAGCAGCCGTCGCGGGTACGCCGAGGTCGAGGCCTTGCGAATTTCCGGTGCGGCGAATTCGCCCGGCCGTGCCGTTCATTGGACGTCGGACAATGGAATGCTCAGTACGAGCCGGGGGCCTCCGCCGACCAGGGCCCGTCGTCGTCCGCAGGAGTGAAGCGCGCGGCGGCCCGCTGCACGGCCCGTACGGCGAGCCCGGGCCACGCCGACATGTCATGCCCGGGCTTCAGCACGGCCACCGACCCCATGATCAACCCGTCCCACCGCACGGGCGCCGCACAGCCCACCCAGCCCGCCGCCCATTCCTCGACGTCGGCCGCGAGCCCGTCCCTGCGGACGGACTCCAGGGAGGCCAGCAGCCGCGCGTTGTCGCGGTACGCCCCCGGCCCCGCCCCGTCCGGGACCGGCTCTGCCAGAACCCGGTCCTGGATGACCTTCGGCAGGAACGCGAGGATGGCCCGCCCTGCGGCTCCGGTCCGCAGCGACCGGCAGACCTCCATGAACGCCCTGTGTGTGATCCCGAGTTCGGACAGATCCGAGGTGCCGACAGCCATGTCCAGGCACTGTTTCCCGGCCCCTCCGAAGGGCGCCAGCGCGAAGAGGAACGCCAGCCCCCCGTCGGTGGCCGCGTGCAGATCCTCCAGAACGGCGTGCACGACACGCTCGTTGGGCGCGTGCGCCAGGGACTTCAGCCCAAGCCGTGCGGCGCCGGCCCCCAGCCGGTACAGACCATGCCCCTCGCGGGCGAAGATGCCGTCACAGACGCCCGACTGGAGGATGCGGTGAACGGTGGAGTCGTCAAGACCGGTCACCTCCGCCAACTCACCGGGGCCGTGCATCTGCCCTTCGACCTCGGTGAACGCCCGCTGGACCCGGAACACCCGGTCGGCGTGCGCGCTGCCGCCTAACGTGCCGCGCTTGCTCATGTCCCTGCTCCCCGTTAAGGCTTCGCCGTCCCACACAGGGCGGACGGCCTGTCCCTGGTTACCAAGGTAGTGACCCGTCCGGTCGGTCTGCCCACCCGGACCCGACCATCACGGCTCCACCACAAACGGGAGCGGGACATCGATGTGGTCAGCCGCCGGGGAGCGCGGCCGCCTCACCTCCGAGAGTCCGCCGTCGCTCGGCGCACAGCCGTGGTCGTGCGCCGAGCGGTGTCAGCGGTCCCTGGGTCAGCGCCCGGTGGGGTACGCCGGGCAGTCGCGGCCGACCGTCAACCGGGCCGGGCGGTAGGGGACATACGCCGCCCCGTCCAGACCGAGCGCGGTGGCGGACCGCTGGAGCGCTGCGGGGGTCGCGACGTCGTCCCAGCGCCCGGTGGTGACGCGGTGTTCGAGAGCGTGCAGGGCGGCCACGGTCTCGGCGGTGGTGAACGCGCAGTGGCCCTGCCGCTCGACGTACGCCTGGCGCAGCAGCGCGCCGTCGCCGGAGGCACGCACGCGCGCGGCGAAGCGGTTCTCCTGCTGCACCGGGACCAGGTTGTCGGCGGTGGTGTGCACGTCGAGCAAAGGCACCTCGAGGCCCTGGCCCGCGGAGGAGGTCCGCTGCGCGGTGCTGACGGCGGCGGGGTCGGCGGTGATCGCGGCGCCCTCGGTCAGCGTACGCAGTTCGGCACGCAGGTCGAGACCGGCCGCCCGGTAGAGGGCACGCACCTGGGAAGCATGTTCCGAGCCGGCCAGCAGACGGGCGTAATCCACGCCCCGGTTCCAGGAGTTGTTGCCGCCGACGGACTGTTCTATGGCGTACCGGCCGCCCTCGACGAACGACAGGATGCCCTGCGCGAACCAGTCGTACTGCTGCTCCTCCTGGCCCGCCCAGTCGGTTGCGGCGGGCCGGTCCTTCCCGGGCGACCAGGCGGGCAGGTTGAGGAAGGCGGCGGCCAGCGCGACCCTGGCCCGGCCCTGCGGGGTGGACTGCGCCGCGGTGACCGCCTTGGTGAGCAGGTCGGCGGTGGCGGACGCCTGGGCCGAGGTGCCGAACCGCACGAGTTTCACGTCCTGTTCGGGCAGCAGCAGGCGGGCGATGGTGTACTCGGCGTCCAGTTGGTAGTTGTCCAGATCCGTGCCGCCCGCGACCAGACCGCACTGGCCGAGCGCGCCGGCGATGCGCCCGCCGCCGTCGCGGGCGAGCTGAGCGTTGACGAGCCCTCCCATCGACTGGCCGACGGCCAGGGTGCGGCGCGGGGTTCCGATCTCCGCGGTGACGGCGCCGAGTGTGGCGAACTGGTCGCGTTCGGCGCTGTTCAGGGCCCACATCGAGCCATGGGGGTCGTACGACGAACCGGCCATGGCGTAGCCCTCGGCGAGCAGTTCGGTGCGCACGGCGTCGGTGGGGGCGTCCCTGGCGACGGTGGGGCCGAAGCCGTGGCTGAACAGCAGCAGGGTGCCGTTCCAGTGGTCGGGTACGTCCGCGATCCAGGTGGCGCCGTCGGAAAGGGTGCCGGTGAGGTGGCCGGTGGCCGGGGCGTCCGCCTCGGCGGCCGGTGAGGGGACGGCGGTGAGCGCCGCGGACGCCAGCGTGACCAGGGCGGTCAGGGCGATGCGCAGACGAGTGCGGGGAATGCGGGTACGGGTTCCGGCAGGCATGGTGCGGCTCCTCGGGGCGGGTGCGGGCGGGCGGGCGGGAGCAGATGCTCAGTGCACTGAGCGAACACGCCGAGGAATGTAGGGCTCACATTTTGCTGCCGTCAACAGAATGCACAACCTTGGCGGTTCTTCGTGGGTGGTGCGGCCTCATGGGTGGGATGACCTCGTGGGCGGGATGGCCGCTCACCTCGGAGAATCCCGTACCAGGGCAATTTTCCTCCCCCTCACAAGGTGCACATCCGGTGCCAGGCCGGCAGCCATCCCCCGTATTACGCATTTCGTGGAGCACCATCAGCATGTCCGGTTCCGGCCACCCACTGTCGCCATGGCCTTCCACTCGGGCTACGGCCGCACCGCAGTCATCGGCCGCCGTACCGAGGTCGTGCGCCGGAACCGCCCGGCCGCCGCCCTGTTCGCCCACGGGACCCGCAGTTCAGCCAGCGGCGGGTCGCCCACGACGTGGCCCTGCGAACGACGGGAACCAAGCGGCTGCGCCGTCCCGTGATCGGTGAACTCACCCTCGACTGACACAAGTTGGCCTGCGCCACCGACCCCGACCCGCGCTACACAGAGGGCCCCTCCTGTGATCCCGGCCTCCCCTTCGCCGCTTGCCCGCGCCGTGGCGGCCATCCCGCTGCCCGGCAGTGACCCGGGCGCGTGAGTCCGCCCCCGGCCGTGGCTGTACGGTATGCGGCAGTCGATCGCGCGTTCTACGATCGCTGACGAACAAGGGGGTTCCATGAAACACCGCCGCCCGCGGCCCCGCAGCAGAGCCGTCGCCAGAGCGGTCGGTTCGGCTGGTGCACTGGCCGTCGCGCTGGGCGTGGGGATGACGCCGGCGATGGCCGCCGGGAAGACGTCCGACACACCCACGGCCACCGGGTTCTCGCCCGACGAGCCCGAGCCGAAGCCGAAGACGGACTGGGCGCCCGAGAACGACGAGGGGCCGCTGGCCCAGAAGTCGGTGCACCCGGAGGCGTTCACGTCGAGCCGCACGGCCGCGTCGAGCCTGCAGCTCAAGATGCCCGCGCCGACCGGGCCGAACAGCGTGGGCATGGTCGGCCTGCACCTCGTCGACTCGTCCCGTACGGATCCGTATGTGGGCGGCAAGCGCGAGGTGATGGTCTCGCTCTGGTATCCGGCCACCTCCACGTCCGGGCACTACCAGGCGCCGTGGATGCCGTCGATCTCCGGGAACCACTACCTCACCACGCACGGGATGTCGCCGCAGCAGGTGACCCTGCCGAAGACCGCGGGCCATGTCCTCGCCCCGGTGAAGACCTCGCTCGGCAAGCTGCCCGTCCTGCTGTACTCGACCGGGCTGCACTCGGACCGCGCACAGGGCACCGCGCTCGCCCAGGATCTCGCCAGCCGCGGCTACCTCGTCGTCACCGTCGACCACACCCACGACGCCAACGAGGTGCAGTTCCCCGGCAACCGGCTCGAGCTCAACGCGATGCCGGCGGGCACCCACTCCTCCGACACGCTCAAGGTGCGCGCGGCCGACATCAAGTTCGTCATCAACGCGCTCGGCAAGATCAGCAGTGGCGGCAACCCGGACGCCGGCCATGCGACGCTGCCCGCCGGGCTGACGCAATCGGTGGACATGTCCCGTATCGGGATGTTCGGCTGGTCGCTGGGCGGTGGGGCGGTCGACACCGCCATGCAGCTCGACAAGCGCATCGCCGCCGGCGCCGACCTGGACGGCCAGTTCTTCGGCACGGCGCCGAGCAAGGACCTGGACCGACCCTTCATGCTCTTCAGCTCCGGCACGCACAACCGCAACAACGACGGTTCGTGGCGCACGCTGTGGTCGCATCTGAAGGGGTACAAGGTCGACATCAAGCTTCATGGCGCGGCGCACCTGTCGTTCTGCGACCAGGAGTGGATGGTGCCGCAGGAGGCGGGCCTGCTCGGCCTCTCCAAGGACCAGATCCAGCAGCAGTACGGCACGATCGATCCGGCCCGGGCGGTCCAGGTCCAGCGCGTCTACCTTGCCGCATTCTTCGACCAGACGCTGCGCCACAAGCACAGCACCCTGCTCGACGGGCCGACCGACAAGTACCCGGAGATCTCTTTCGTCCGCTGACCGGAGAGTCAACCGGACAGCTGAGCGCGCGTTCGAAGGGCCGGGCCTGCTTGCAGGTCCGCCCTTCCGCATGCCGGGGTGGCATGTGCGGCCGCCGTGCGATGTTCCCGTGAATTCGATTTAACGCGTACGTCACATGGGGCGAAAGTGTGATGGTTACGTGACAGGCGAGGGCTAGGATGTTCGCTCTATCGAACATTTGGGCGCTCGACGCCAGTTGAGGAAGGATCCGTTCCCCTGCCCTCCGCACCCCGGTCGCCGCGCCGACACCGCATCCGCCGCCGCGCCGATATGCCGATGCTTGGCGGGGTGCGCCCGCCCATAGCCTCACTTGTCATACTTCTGCTGGTAGTCGCCGCCCTGACCGTGATCGGTCTCGACGGCGTCCACTCCGAGCCCGTCCCGCAGGCGGTGCTGAACGGCGAGCAGCAGATCGCCGCGGACACCGCGCAGACGATGCGCACCGCGATCGACGCCGAAGCGAGCACGGTGCGACGTGCCTCGAGCGCCTACCCGGCAACGAGCACCTCCACTCCCGTGACCACGCTCAAGGCGCTGACCTCGGCCAGGAAAGAGGTCCTCGGCAGTGCGCTGCTCGACCGGCGCACCGGCAGACTGCTGGCGGCCGGCGGCCGGACAGTGCCGCTGGCCGGGGTGGACGCCGCCAGGACGGCGTCCGGGGCGGTCCCGCCACGGCTGGTGACGTCAGGCGGCAGCCCGCAACTGCTGTACTTCGCCAGGGTCACGCTGCCCGCCCAGCAGGACGACCCGGACCAGGACTACCAGGCCCCGAACCGCCCCGATCGGCAGTGGCTTCTGCTGGTCTCCGAGGCGCTCCCCTCCCTGGCGGCCTACGGCGACGGACGCACCGCCGAAGTGCTGGACGCAAGCGGAACGGCGCTCGCCACCGCGGTCCACGGCAAGGCGTCGCCGGGCACCGCCGATGGCGGCCTGGCCGCGGCGGCGGCCCGCGCGGCACACGGATCCGGGGCTGACACCGACGCCTCGGGAAGCCTGCTGGGCGCCACCAGCGGCAGCCGACGCACCGTGGCCGGCTGGGCCCAGGTCGCCTCGACGACCGGCCCGGGCGACACCGACCACCTCGGTCTGGTCGTGCTGACCTCCCACGCGGTGCCCGTCACGACCACCACCGCCGACTACTCGCGCTTCGCGCTCGAGGCCGCCGGATCGCTGGCCGGGGTCGCGCTGCTGCTCGGCCTGGCGCTGTACTTCTCCGTGCAGCGGCCCCTGCTTCGGCTGTATCTGTCCGCCGGCCGCCTGGCCCGGGGCGCGACCCAGGACTGGCCGACCGCGTCGGCGGAGCTGTCCCGGCCCGTTCCGGTGCATGGCTTCGGGGAACTGGCCCGGATCGGGCGGGCGCTGGACTCACTGCGCCGGCAACTGCTCGGCGAGAGCGGCCCACAGGAGTTTCCGGCCCGGCGCGGGCCGGGCTACCGGGCGCTCGCCGTGGTCGGCGTGGTCGTGGTGGGCTGCTGGTCGGTACCGATGATCACTCTGCTGAACCGGGCGGACACCACGACCGCGGTTCCGGCGCCGGTCCTCGCCGACCAGCAGGCGCGCACCGAGATCGCGACGAACCGGATCCGGCAGTCCCTCGACCAGTCGTACACCGACCTGAGCGCCGCGGCCGGTGAACTGCCGGGCAGGAGCCGGGCCGCCCAGGCCGAGGTTCTGCGGCACTCCCTCGCCGATCACAAGCAGTACCGGTCGCTGTATCTCCTGGACCGCTCGGGCGGCATCACGCTGAGGGTGGGCGACACACCGCTGCGCACCCGCGTCCATGTGCCCGACGGCAGCGGGATCACCACCGTCAACACCTCGGGCCGGATCCCGGCGATCGCCGCCTACACCCAGATCCGGGCCGTCAAGGGCAAGGCCGGGGCGGCCGGGGTGGTCCTGTTCGGCGAGATCGACGTGAAGGTGCTCAACTCCGTCCTGCCCAGGCCGAAGCTGGGCAGCGTCTGGGTGACGGACGGCCGCGAGAAGGTGCTGGCGGCCAGCGTGGGCTACCAGGCCTTCCAGTCGCTGCCCGACCCCGGTCTGACCCGTCTCGCCCGCTCCACCCAGAGCGCCCCGGGGACCGCGGGTACGGCGACCTCGGCGGTGCACCTCACGTCCTCCGGTCCCTCGGTCGACGCCGCCGCGCCGCTGGCGCAGAGCGGCCCGACGGCCCGGCTGGGGTGGCACGTGGTGACCGCGGAGCCCGCGGCAGCGCTCCAGATCCCCGCGGTGCAGGCCGAGCAGCGCACCATGCTCGCCGGCATCCTGGGCCTCGCCGTGGGCGCGGCCTGCCTGGGCTGGCTGCATGTCGTGGTGGTCCGGCCGCTGCGCGCGGTCGCCGTCCTCGTCGAGCGGCTCGCCGGCGGAGACCGCCGTACCGTGCTGCATCCGGTCAACCACGACGAGATCGGCTCGGTCACCCGCAGCCTGGAGCTGATCCGCCAGGCCCTGGCGGAGCGCGGCCGTGCGGCCAGGTCCGGCCCCGCCGCCATGCCCCCCCAGCCCCTGCGCGAGAACACCCTCCAGCGGTAGAAGGACGGAATCGGCGTGCTCTTCCTCTATGTCATCGTCCTGCTGTGCTGCACCGGCCTGTGGATCGCCGGAATCCTGGAGCAGCGGCGGCACTTCGCCTCGCTGGAGCAGATACCGACGCGGGTGCTGGTCAACGGCATCCGCGGCAAGAGTTCGATCACCCGGCTGTGCGCGGGCGCGCTGCGCGGCGGCGGCCTGGTCACGGTGGCCAAGACCACCGGCACCGCGGCCCGGTTCATCCACCCTGATGCCACCGAGGAACCGATCTATCGCAAGTTCGGCATCTCCAACATCGTCGAGCAGATCGGCATCGTACGGCGGGCGGCGACCTACCGGCCGGACGCGCTGGTCATCGAGTGCATGGCGGTGATGCCCGCGCTGCAGGAGACCAATCAGGAGAAGCTGATCCGTTCCACGATCGGCGTGCTGTGCAACGTCCGCGAGGACCATCTGGAGGAGATGGGGCCGACGCTGGACGACGTCGCCCGCTCGCTCTCCCGCTCGATGCCGGTGGGCGGGGTGTGCGTGACGGCGGAGAAGGACCGGCTGCACATCCTCCAGGAGGAGGCCGACAAGCGGAACTGCCGTCTGATCGCGGTCGATCCGGAGTCGGTGACCGACGCCGAACTGCGCGGCTTCAGCTGGTTCACCTTCAAGGAGAACGTGGCGATCGCGCTCGCCGTCGCCGAACTGCTCGGCGTGGAGCGGCAGACCGCGATGCAGGGCATGTGGGACGCACCGCCCGACCCGGGCGTGCTGTCGGTGGAGCGCTACGTCACCCCCGAGGGCAAGAAGCTGCGGTTCGCCAACGTCTTCGCGGCCAACGACCCCGAGTCGACGCTGATGAACGTGAAGCAGCTGGAGGATCTGGGCGCGATCAGACGACCGATCAACGTGGTCATCAACTGCCGCCCGGACCGGGTGGAGCGCAACGGGCAGATGGGCGCCATCGTCCCCGACCTCGCCGCCGAGACGGTGTTCCTGATCGGCCATCCGACCAAGAGCGCCCGCGATGCGATTCCCGCCGGCTTCACCGGGCGGGTGGTGGATCTCGGCGGCGACCGCCGGGATCCCGAGGAGCTGACCGCGGCGATGCTCGCGGAACTCGGCCCGGCCTCCTCGCTGGTGGCGATCGGCAACATCCACGGTCAGGGCGAGCTGTTCCTGGAATGCCTCGCGGAGCTGCCGCTGGACGAAGCCGAGGACCCGTTCGACGCCGTTCCCGACGGCGACGGCCTGGATCAGGAGACCATGCAGATCGCCCTGCCCCGGCCGCGGGTCTCGGTGGCCCGGCCGCCCGAGGCCGAGCCGTACAGCTGGGTGGCACCGCTGGAGCAACCTACGTACGCCCTCCGCATCCCCGAACAACGCGAACTCGCGCGCCGGTTCGCCGCGCGACACGGCCGGCCCGATGACCGGAGCACCGCCGACGACCCGCACCACTCCCACGACGACCCGTACCACTCCTACGTTCCGCCCCAGTCCACGAGGAACCCGTGATCCCCGCCAACCTCACCCCGCAGACCGCCGCACTCGGGATCGCCCTCGGGCTGGTCTTCTCGCTCGTCTGCTATCTGACCACCAACCTGTCCCCCGGGGGGATGATCACCCCGGGCTGGATCGCCCTCACGCTCGTCACGGATGTGCGGATGGCCGGGCTGATGGTCGTTGTGGCGGGAGCCACGTACTTCATGACCAAGCTGCTGCAGCGCACGGTGATTCTCTACGGCAAGCGGCTGTTCGCCGCCGTGGTGCTGTGCGCGGTGGTGATGCAGACCACCGTGATGCTCGCCCTCAGCCACGAGTTCCCGCTGCTGTACACCTCACAGACCCTTGGCTTCATCGTCCCCGGCCTGATCTCCTACCAGATGGTCCGGCAGCCCATGGCGGCCACGGTCATCTCGACCACGGCGGTGACGCTGGCCACGTACGTGGTGCTGGTCTCCGGCCTGTTGATGGGCGCCCTGCCCACCGGCTGACCTGCCCTGCCCCCCTTTCACCTCACACTTCCAGGAGGATCGCCATGCACTCCAAACCCGTCGGCCGACGCAGCAACCCGACTCGCCGCAACGTGCTCGGAACGATCGCGGGCGTCGCGGCTGCCGGGGTGGTGGGCGGCTACGCCTGGGACCACCTCAGGCAGGGCGGCGACGACCACGGCGATACGGTCGCCGACCAGACGGGCACCGGCCCGAGCTCCCGGGCCACCGGCGCCCACACCTTCGAGCGGCTGTCCGCCCCCGCCCGCACCGTGGTCCGCGCCGCCGACGGCGCAACGCTCGCCACTTTCACCGACGGAGCCCGTACGGCCGTACTCACCGGCCCCACCCGCACCTTCAGCGAGCCGCGGACCACCGAGGCCAAGGTGACCACGGACGCCTGGGTGCGGGTGCTGCCGCACGAGTGGCACCGGGGCATGGAGAAGTCCGCCTCGTTCAAGACCTGGTTCCGCAAGGCGCTCGGCGACACCAGCCCGGACGTCTTCGCGGTGGCGTTCCAGTACAGCAGCGCCGGGGCGCCCGACAAGCACGACGCTCGCGGGGTCCGCTACGCGGGCACCGCGCACTTCGGACCGCGCAATGCCACGGTCAACAACCCGCTGGACTTCGCCTTCCACGACGAACAGTCCGACTTCTACGACTATCTGGGACTGCCCTGGACCTTCCCGGACGGCACGCGCGTGCAGCCGGAGAAGGCCCGCTACGGCGACGCCGACTGCTCCGGTTTCCAGCGGCTGGTGTGGGGCTACCGGATGGGCATTCCTCTGCACAACACCAACACCAAGGGCGCCGGCCTGCCGCGCCGCGCGTACGCCATCGCCGCCGACGGCCCCGGCCGCGTGGTGATCCCCCACACCGGGAAGCAGCAGGCCACCGACCTGACCGCCCTGCAACCCGGCGATCTGGTCTTCTTCGCCATCATCAAGGACCGGCCGGACTTCATCGACCACTGCGGCATGTACATGGGCCTCGACGACCAGGGCCGGCACCGCTTCTACTCCAGCCGCTCCGCCGCCAACGGCCCGACCATGGGCGACATGTCGGGC
Source organism: Streptomyces sp. NPDC001604 (assembly GCF_042893475.1). NCBI lineage: Bacteria > Bacillati > Actinomycetota > Actinomycetes > Kitasatosporales > Streptomycetaceae > Streptomyces > Streptomyces sp. NPDC001604. The sequence continues at coordinate 64,774 of NZ_JBIAUY010000003.1, forward strand.
CACGCGCTGCTGGACGGCACCGACTTCTACGCCCGCGGCTTCCGGGCGGCCCGCCGCCTTTGATCCCGCGGCCTCGATCCCGCCGCGTGTGCACCACCGCCTCACCTGACCTGCCGATCCGAGGACCACTGCCATGACCGCCATCCCCGCCGCCCGGCCCACCGGAGCACACCGAGGCCGCCGGACGGCCGGCCGCCGCTCCGGCCTGCCGGAAGACGCCCCGCGCTGGGAGCGCCCGGCGCTCGCCGCGGTACTGGCCGTCGCCACGGTCCTGTACGCCTGGGGCATCGGGAACGCCGCGCTTCACCCCTTCTACGGCGCGGCGATACGGTCGATGTCCGAGAGCTGGCGTGCCTTCTTCTTCGGCGGGCTCGACGCGAGCGGTTCCATCAGCATCGACAAGCTGCCCGGCGCCTTCTGGCCCGACGCCGTCTCCGTCTGGCTCTTCGGCCCGCACACCTGGGCGGCCGCGCTTCCGCAGGTCGTTGAGGGCGTGCTCACCGTATGGCTGCTGCACCGGATCGTACGGGCCTGGGCCGGTCCCCTCGCCGCGCTGATCGCCGCGCTGACGCTCACCCTCACCCCGGTCACCGTGGTGCTCAACCGTGCCACCATCCCGGACACCGCGCTCACCCTGCTCCTGGTGGCGGCCGCCGGTGCGCTGCAGAAGGCGGTGCGCACCGAGCGGCTGCTGCCGCTGATCACCTGTGGGATCTGGGTCGGTCTTGCCTTCCAGGCGAAGATGCTGCAGGCGTGGCTGGTGCTGCCGGTCTTCGCCGCGGTCTACCAACTCGCCGCGCCCGGAACCCGGTTGAACCGGGCCCTGCGCGTCCTGCTGGCCGGTGCGGTCTCCCTGGCGGTCTCCTGCTCCTGGGTGCTGATCGCCTGGGTGACGCCGGTCGCGAGCCGCCCCTACCTCGACGGCACGTCCGACAACGATCCGTTCGCCCTGGTCTTCGGCTACAACGGCCTCAGCCGCTTCAGCAGCGATGCCACCGCCTTCGGGGCCGTCGCGGGCACCGCCGCCAGCCGCACCACCGGCAACACCGGCTGGGACATGCTGATCAACCACACCGTCGGCCCGCAGGTGGCCTGGTTCCTGCCGCTCGCCGTGCTCGCCGCGGTCCTGGGCATCGTCTGGCGCGCCGGCCACCCGCGAACCGACCTGCTGCGCGCGGGATATGTGATGTGGGGCGGCTGGCTGGCCGTACACACCCTGGTGTTCAGCGCCTCCAACGGCAACCACGCCTACTACACCGCCGTCATCGCCCCGGCGCTCGCCGCGCTGGCAGGCGGCGGGCTCGCGCTCTTCCGAGCGGAGTACGAGGCGCGGTACGAGCCCGAGCCGGAGGCGCATACCGAATGGGAGCCGGAGGCGGAGCAGGAGGCAGGCGGCCGGCGGCACCTGGTGCTCCCGGCGGCGATAGCGCTGACGGCGGCGTGGGCGCTGGTGCTCGACTGGCCGACCCGGTTCGTCTCCTGGCTGCTGCCGGTCGCGGTGATGCTCGCCCTGTGGGGCGTGGTGGGCCTGTGGAGCCGTGGGCCGCGCACCTCCCCGCGGATGGTCCACGCCGCCCTCACCGCCGGGATCGCGGCCACCCTCGTCGTACCGGCAGGCTGGGCCGTCTCCGGCCTCAACCCGCTCTACGCGGGCGCAGCCACCTCGCCGATAGCCGGACCGGTCGGCAAGTCGTACTACGAGCATCCCCGCCACGCTCCGCGCAGGAGGGGGCTCGGTGAGCCCAACGCCCGGGACACCGCCCTGCTCGACTACCTCACCACGCACCGCCACGGCGAGAAGTACCTGCTCGCCACCCAGGCCGCCTACACCGCCGAGCCGCTGCTGCGCGCGAAGTCCGAGCCCATTCTCGTCATGGGCGGCTTCACCGGCAGCACCCCCTTCCCCACCGCCCGGCAACTCGGCAGTCTCGTCGCCACCGACCAGCTGCGCTACGCGCTGCTCACCACCCAGCGCCCCACCACTCCCGCCACCACCTGGGTGAAGTCCCACTGCACCCGCATCCGCCCCACGGCCTACGGCCGCCGCACCGCCGGCACCTTCGCCCTCTACGACTGCAACCCTCAGCGGTGAGACGACGTTCCCGACCGCAGGCCTTGGAGGCCGTATTCAACCGCTCGGTTGAAGACGGGTTCCTTCTCTGAGAGACCCCATCGGTCCGCACGGACGACGCGCAGCACCATCGGGCCCCACACGAATGACGATGCCCGTGGCGCGCACCGGCGTGCCGTTCGATCCCGCCCGCCTCGGCGGGGCTCTCCGGTCGGGCCGCGGGTTCGGTCTGCCCTCGGACGGGCCGACGTCGTGCGCGCTGCAGGCCCGGGCGCGCGGCTACGTTCTCAAGGCGGGGCCGCCGGAGGACCTGTTCCGGGCCGTGCGGAGCGCCGCCGAGGGCGGCTTGGGCCTCGCGGTCGTGCGACCCGTGTGCGCACGTGTTTGCATACGTCGGCGATATGTTCCGCTGCTTAGGCTGCACGCATGCGTGTGCTGATCGTGGAGGACGAGCCCTACCTGGCGGAAGCCGTCCGTGACGGTCTGCGGCTGGAGGCGATCGCCGCCGACATCGCCGGCGACGGGGACTCCGCCCTGGAACTGCTCAGCGTCAACTCCTACGACCTCGCGGTCCTGGACCGGGACATCCCCGGCCCGTCCGGTGACGAGGTCGCCCGGCGCATCGTCGCTTCCGGCAGCGGCATCCCGATCCTCATGCTCACCGCTGCCGACCGGATCGACGACAAGGCCTCCGGATTCGAGCTCGGCGCCGACGACTACCTCACCAAACCGTTCGAGCTGCGCGAGCTCGTCATGCGGCTGCGGGCGCTCGACCGCAGACGCGCGCACGCCCGGCCACCCGTACGCGAGATCGCGGGCCTGCGGCTGGACCCCTTCCGCCGGGAGGTCTTCCGCGACGGACGCTATGTCGCCCTCACCCGCAAACAGTTCGCCGTGCTCGAGGTCCTCGTCGCGGCAGAAGGCGGTGTCGTCAGCGCCGAAGAGCTGCTGGAGCGGGCCTGGGACAACAACGCCGACCCCTTCACCAACGCCGTCCGCATCACCGTCTCCGCCCTGCGCAAACGACTCGGCGAACCATGGCTCATCGCCACGGTGCCCGGCGTCGGCTACCGCATCGACACCGGCACCCCACCCGGCGGCACTCATGCATAGACGTCCACGGCTCAGCGCCCGACTGAAACTCACCCTCAGCTACGCCGGTTTCCTCCTGCTCGCAGGCGCTCTCCTGCTGGGCGTGATGTGGGTGTTCGTACTGCGCTGGCTCCGGACCGACGACCCGAAAGCTCTCCAGCACCGGGTCGGCGTCGTCATCATCACCGGGCTCAACCGCTCCGATGCCCTGCGCGGCTTCGTCCCCGCCGCGGCCGCGGCACTGGCCTTCCTCCTCGTCTTCGGCCTGGTGGGAGGGTGGATCCTCGCCGGCCGGATGCTCGTACCACTGACCCGGATCGCGGATGCGGCGCGGACGGCCGCGAGCGGATCGCTGTCCCACCGGATCCGCATGGAAGGCCGCGAGGACGAGTTCCGCGAACTCGCCGACGCCTTCGACACCATGCTCGAACAACTCGAGTCCCACGTCGCCGAACAGCAGAGGTTCGCCGCGAACGCCTCCCACGAACTGCGCACTCCGCTGGCGATCTCCCAGACACTCCTGGAGGCCGCCCGCAACGACCCCACGCGGGATCAGGGCGAACTCATCGAGCGCCTCCACACCGTCAACACGCGGGCGATCAACCTCACCGAGTCCCTTCTGCTGCTCAGCCGCGCCGACGCCAGGAGTTTCACCCGCGAACCCGTCGATCTCTCCCTCATGGCGGAAGAAGCCGCCGAAACACTGCTTCCTCTCGCCGAGAAGCGCCGGATCACGCTCGCCGTCACCGGCGAGCCGACCCAGACCGTGGGCTCCGCGGCGCTCGTCCTGCGGATGGTGACGAACCTCGTCCAGAACGCCATCGTGCACAACCTTCCCGTCGGCGGGACCGTGACGGTCCACACCGAAGCCCAGCACGACGCAGGCGTGTTGCGGGTCGAGAACACCGGCCCGCCACTCGCCCCGGAGCTGGTACCGACCCTCACCGAACCCTTCCAGCGCGGAACGGAACGCGTACGCACCGACGACCACGCAGGCGTCGGTCTCGGCCTGGCCATCGTGCACAGCATCGTCCGGGCACACGACGGCACCCTCGACCTCGCGCCCCGCCCCACCGGCGGTCTCGTCGTCACGATTCGACTACCTGGCGGGGCCCACTAGCTCACTGCCCGACGCTCATGCAATATCTGACCACTCCCTGATGAGCCGACCGACGCCCATGCAGCGTGCTCCGCTCCCAGCCGGCGGCCTCCGCCGACGTCCGCACCATCAGGGCCGACTGCGCCCGCCGCCGCAGGTACGCCCCACTGTGCGGACGGATCCCGACAGCGCCCGGATCGGTGTGCACCTGCGGGAGGAACGCTGCGGCGAAGAACCCTCGGCCGCCCGGGGATGCCGCCCACCGGTGTGTGCCCTGTTCCGACCCTCTCAATCCGCGGCCGTCCGCTCCCCGGCGGGGCGCCTGCGCAATGCGGGCTCGGTGAGCGACTGCGGCTGCCACACGCCGTCGGCCCGGTAGAGATCGGTGCCGGGTGCCACGATCTCGTCGATACGGTCGAGCACCGCGTCGTCGAGCAACAGGTCGGCTCCCTTGAGCAAGGAGCTGAGTTGGTCCATCGTGCGTGGACCGATGATCACCGACGTGACGGCCGGGTGCACCAGCGGGAAGGCGACGGCCAGTTCCGGCAGGGTGCGGCCCATCTCCTCGGCGAGCGCGACGAGTTGCTCGACGGCCGCGAACTTCGCCGGGTTGCCCGGGGCGTCGGGGTCGAAGCGGTGCGGGGTGAGTCTGGCGCGGCCGGTGGTGAGATCGACGGGCCGGCCCGCGCGGTACCCGCCGGACAGGAATCCCGAGGCCAGCGGCGACCAGGTCAGCACGCCCATGCCCAGGCGCTGCGCGGTGGGCAGCACGGCCCGTTCGATGCCGCGCGCGAGAATCGAGTACGGCGGCTGCTCGGTGCGCATCCGCATCAGCCCGCGCCGCTCCGCCACATGATGAGCCTCGACGAGGTCCTCGGCGGGGAACGTGGAGCAGCCGAATGTCCGGATCTTGCCCGCCCTCACCAGGTCGGTGAGGACGGACAGCGTCTCCTCGATGTCGGTGGTGTGGTCGGGGCGGTGTACTTGGTAGAGGTCGATCCAGTCCGTGTCCAGCCGCCGCAGGCTGTCCTCGACGGCCTTGAGGATCCAGCGGCGCGAATTGCCGCTGCGGTTGCGTCCCTCCCCGAGCGGAAAGTGCACCTTCGTGGCGAGCACGACGTCGTCGCGTCTGCCCTTGAGAGCCTTGCCGACGATCTCCTCGCATTCGCCGGCCGAGTACATGTCGGCGGTGTCCACGAAGTTGATGCCCGCATCCAGGGCCGCATGGATGATGCGGGCACTGTCCTCGTGGTCGGGATTGCCGACGGCACCGAACATCATCGTGCCGAGGCAGTGTGTGCTGACCTCGATGCCGGTCTTGCCGAGGACTCGATAGCGCATTGCGGTGCTCCGTCGCGGGCGGGGGCAGGTCGGAAGCGTGACTCTAGGACTTGGAGTGCACTTGACCGCAAGGGGGACCTGACCGATGGCCTCGCGGCGCGTGCAGGTGGAGTCGCACCAGGACAGGGTGCGGTGCCCGGGGACGCAGCCGATGGGCGACTACGATCAGGTGCTCGATTCGTCCTGTGTAGAGACCTCGGCGGACGTGCGGTGGAGAAGTTCCTCGTTGTGCTGCCCCAGGCGCGGCGGCGGTAGGCGGTATTGGACCGGTGTCCCGCTGAGCGCGATGGGGTTCGCGATCTGACGGGAGGGCGGGCCTTCGGCTTCGTCGGCGGGGGCGGCGGGGATCTCGACGATGCCGGGGAGACCGAGTTTCCGGGCGAAGTCGAAGGCCTCTTCGAGGGTGTTGACCGGTCCGGCGGGCACGCCCGCGGCCAGCAGGACCGAGGACCAGTGGTCCGCGCCCGCGGCGGCCAGCCGTTCGCTCAGGATGTCCCTCAGTTCGGTGCGATGGGCGACCCGGTCGGCATTGGTGCGGAAGCGGTCGTCGAAGGCGAGACCGGGCTCGCCGACGATCTCGGCGAGCGCCGCGAACTGCCGGTCGTTGCCCACGGCGATCGCGAGGGGGCGATCCGCGGCAGGGAAGGTCTCGTACGGGGCGATGCTCGGATGCGCGTTGCCCAGGCGCCCCGGAACCACACCGGCGACGGCGAACGCCGACGCCTGGTTGACCATGGCCGACAGCAGCGAGCCGAGCAGATTGACCTCGACGCGCTGCCCTTCCCCGGTGGCGTCCCGGTGCCGGAGGGCGGCAAGGATGCCGAGCGTGGCGTGCAGACCGGTGATCACGTCGACGAGTGCCACGCCCGCCTTCGTCGGCTCCCCGGCCGCGTCCCCGGTCACGCTCATCAGACCGCCGACGGCCTGCACGAGCAGGTCGTATCCGGGGATCGTCGCGCCGGCACCGGCCCCGAAGCCGCTGATCGAGCAGTAGACCAATCCCGGGTGCCGGGCGAGGAGTTCGCGGTGGCCGAGCCCCAGCCGGTCCATCGTGCCGGGACGGAAGTTCTCCACCAGGACGTCGGACTCGGCGACCAGGGCACGGGCCTGCTCCAGGCCGGCCTCGGTCGCGAGGTCCAGGGTGACGGACCTCTTGTTGCGGTTGACGCTCAGGAAGTACGTCGACGTGCCGTCCCGGTCCGCCGGGGGCTGCCAGGCCCGGGTGTCGTCCCCCGTGCCCGGCCGCTCCACCTTCACCACGTCGGCGCCGAGATCGGCGAGCAGCATGGTGGCGTAGGGCCCCGCGAGGACCCGGGAGAAGTCGGCGACGCGCAGACCCGCCAGCGCGCCGCCCCCGGCTGCGCCGAGTACGCCGGACCGTCCGTCCGGCGCGTTGTCCTGAGTGCTCACGCGCCCTCCTCCTCTGATCGTCCCGCTCACGCGATCGCCGGCGCGAGAGAGCTGCCGGTCATCGACCAGCGTCGCGGCGCTCGACGCTGAAGTCGAACGCCAGGGTTCCCGCGTCGCGTACCGAGACCCCGCCGTCCACTGTGAGGACCGCGCCGTTCACGAACGACGCGGCGGGCGAGAGCAGCCAGGCGATCGCCTCGGCGACCTCCGACGGGTCGCCGGGGCGCCCCGCGGGCACCAGCTTCGTCGCCTCCTCGTAGGCCTCGTCCACGCCGTCGCCCAGTCCGGATTCCTCGGCGAAGCGGGCCATACGACGATCAGCCATCTCGGTGCGTACCCAGGTGGGGCACACCGTGTTGGCGCGCAGCCCCTGGCTGCCGTAGTCGACGGCCAGCGAGCTGCACAGCTGAAGCAGCGCGGCCTTGGAGGTGGCGTACGCGGCGTTGCCGACCCCGTTGCGCAAGGCCGCGACGGAGGCGACGGCAACGACCGAACCGCGGGTCTTGAGCAGGTGCGGGAGTGCGGCGCGCAGCAGCAGGAAGGGGCCCGTCAGGTTGGTGCGCATCACCAACTCCCATGTCTCGTCCGAGAGATCTCCCACCGCGCCGCTGCGTCCGACGCCCGCGTTGAGGACCAGTCCGTCGAGCCTGCCGTAGCGGGAGACCGTGGCCTCGACGAGTTCATCCACGGCGGTCGCGTCCGTGAGATCAGCGGCGTGCGGCAGGGCGCCGGTCTCGTCGGCGATGCGCTGCAGCGGCTCGGGCCGTCGGCCGGCGATGACGACCTCGTGTCCGCCGGCTCGCAGCAGCGTGGCGGTTGCGGCGCCGATGCCGGTGCCTCCGCCGGTGACCACCACGACACGCTTGTCCGTCATGACCGTTGGGCCTCCTCGTCAACCGGAAATCAGACCTTCGTGATCTTACGCAGACCCGCCTCGGGGACGTCAGCTCGCATTGACCTCAAGTGCGCTTGAGGGAACAGCCTTCAGGCATGGACATCGAAGAGATGCAGCGACAGTTGCAGGCCCTGACCGACCGCGCCGAGATCACCGACCTGCTGGACCGCTACCTGCGTTCCCTGGACGAGGGGGTTTTCGACGAGGAATGGGCTCGCACGTTCCACACGGAAGGCGTCACCGCGGAGATGCCCATCGGCACCGTCCACGGTCGCGATGCTCTGCTGGCCCGCGTCCGGCAGGGCATGGCGCTGTTCGACCGGACCGTGCACATGGGCACCAACGCGATCATCGAGATCGAGGGCGATCGGGCCACCACCCGTAGCGCCCAGCTGAGCACCCACGTCCTGGCGGACGGCACCGGCAGCGTCTTCATCTCCGCGGGCCATGCCGACGCCGAACTGGTCAGGACGGCCGAGGGCTGGCGGATCTCCGCCTCGAGCCTGCGGGTGGTGTGGACCCAGGGTCGACCTCCGCAGGTGCCGGCACCCACTACGGGCAGGGCTTGACGTGCAGGCGGAGCATGGGCGCCGGACGAGCAGCACTTCAGTCTCCCCTGGGCGGGCTCGTGGTCCACGCCCTCGACCGTCACCGGGCCGGCCGCCCGGTCGACGGCCTGGTGCTCTCCCGGATCAGCTACCACATCCTGGGCCGCCTCGCCCTGGACGAATGCGGGATCGAGGTGGAGACCGTCCGCCCCGGCCGGACCATCGAACTCCTCGAAGCCGTCGTACGGATCGCCGGCCGCCCGGTGGTCCGGGCCCGGGCCTGGTTCCGCCGCCCTCGGCACCTCCGCGGTCGCGGGTGGCCCGGAGGACCGTCTCGCCCCGCCCGAGTCACTTCCACCGTGGCCGATGTCCGAGGTCCGGCCAGGTCTGACCGTCCATCTGCACCGCCGACCGTGCGGCCCCCCGGACCCGGACTGGACACCACGGTCGCCTTCGCCCCGTCCGGCCAGGGCCTGACCGGCACCGTCCTGCACGACCTCGACGGCCCGGTCGGACCCGCCCAGCAGATCCTCACGGTCAGGCCGCTGCCCAGGGAGGTGAGGAGTCCGGGGCGCCCGGCTCAGCGGACGATCCGGTAGAGGTGTTCGGGACGGCCGGTGGTTCCGTAGCGAAGTTCGAGCCGGACCATTCCCTCCCGTACGAGGTAGGAGAGATAACGCTGGGCGGTGGCGCGGGAGACGCCGGTGAGTTCGGCGGCCTGGGCCGCGGACAGGGACTCCTTGGCGGTCCGCAGCACCTGGTGCAGGAGGGCCAGGGTCGGCGCGGAGTGCCCCTTGGCCGGAACCCGGGGCACGGCCGGCGGGCGGGCGGCGCTGAAGAGGGCGTCCACATCGGCCTGGTCGGTCCGCTCGGCGAGTCCCAGGGCGTCCACGCGGTGCTGGAGTTCGCGGTAGGCGGTGAGCCGCTCGGCCAGGTCGGCGGCGCCGAACGGCTTGACCAGGTAGCCCACGGCGCCGAGCTTCATGGCGGTCCGCACCGAGGTGATGTCCCGGTCGGCGGTGATCATGATGGCGTCGGGCCGGGCGCCGCCCGCGTCCCCGCTGAGCTGCCGCAGCGCATCCAGTCCGCTGCCGTCCGGCAGGAAGATGTCGAGCAGCAGCAGATCGGGGTGCAGGGTGCGCACGGCGTCCAGGGTCTCGGCCACCGTCGCCGCCCGGCCGACCACTTCGAAGCCTTCGACGCGGGAGGCGTAGTCGCGGTGGATGTCGCTGACGCGGAAGTCGTCGTCCACCACCAGAATCCTGATCATCCGCGGTCACCTCCGGTCGGCGAGGCCGTCGTGAACTGTGCATCCCGTCGTACGGGAGTGGCGTCCTGCAGCGGCAGTGCGACGGTGAAGACGGCGCCCGGGCCCTCGCTGACCGTGATGGTCCCGCCGTGCCGCGCGGCCAGCCGGTGGACCAGGGCCAGGCCGAGGCCGCGCCGTGCGGTCCCCCGGTCGGGCCGGGTCGACCAGCCGTCCTCGAAGATCGACTCGGCGGCGCCCGGCGGAATCCCCGGGCCGCTGTCGGCGACCCGCACCAGCACCTGGTCGACGGCCTCCACCAGCGAGAGCCGCACCTCGCGGCCGCCCGCCGGGGGCGGTCCGCCGGCCGCCGCGTCGATCGCGTTGTCCAGCAGATTGCCGACGATGGTCAGCAGCCGGCGCAGATGCGGCGGGTCCTCGCCGAGCGCGGAGTCGTCGCTGAGTTCCATGTGCACACCGCGTTCCGCGGCCACCGTGGTCTTGGCGACGATCAGTCCGACGAGCAGCGGGTTGCCGATCCGTTCGCGTACGGACTCGGTCAGCGCCTGGTCGGCGCCGGCCGACTCGACGGCGTATGCGTAGGCGGCGTCGTGGTCGCCGATGTCCAGCAGCCCGGCCAGGGTGTGCATACGGTTGGTGAACTCGTGCTGCTGAGCGCGCAGGGCGTCGGTCAGTCCGCGTACGGAGTCCAGTTCGCGCAGCAGCCCGATCAGCTCGGTGCGGTCGCGCACGGTGACCACCGCGCCCAGTTCACGGCCGTGCAGGGTCACCGGCATCCGGTTGACCACCAGGCAGTGGTCGTCGGTCAGCACATTGAGGTCGGCGCCGGTCAGGGTGCCGTCCAGGGCGCGGCGCAGCCGTCCGTCGGGCAGCACCTCCTCGATGGTGCTGCCGAGCGCCGTGCCGAGGCCGAGCAGGGTCCGGGCCTCGTCGTTGACGACGGTGATCCTGCCGTCGGGGTCGAAGGCGATGACGCCCTCGCGGATGCCGTGCAGCATCGCCTCACGGTCCTGCAGCAGTCCGGCGATCTCCTCCAGCTCCAGGCCGAACGTCGTCCGCTTCAGCCGCCTGGCCAGCAGGAACGCGGCAGCCGAGCCGAGGGCGACGGCGATCGCGGAGTACAGGGCGAAGGTGGGCAGCTCACGCCACAGCTCGCCCAGCACAAACTGCTCGGGGATGCCCGCGGACACCTCGCCGACCAGCTTGCCGTCGGGCGCCCTCAGCGGAGCCTTGCCGTTGGCGGAGCGTCCGGTGGCGCCCTGGTCGGTGCCGACGTGCGACGTGCCGTCGAGGACCACGATCTGGTCGCCGGTCGGTTCGCCGACCAGCGACGGGTCGGGGTGGGAGTGGCGGACTCCGTGCAGATCGAGGACGACCACGTAGGACGCGCCGGACGCCTTCCGGATCCGTTCGGCGACGGTCTGGACGATGCCGTCGCCGCCGCCGTGCGCCATGGCCTGCCGGATCTGCGGTTCTGCGGCCGTGGTCTTCGCGATGGCCAGCGCCCTTTTCTCGTAGGCACGGTCGATCTCGGCCCGCTGGGCGAATGCGAACAGGACGAAGCCGATGACTCCGGTGAGGGTCAGGATCGCCAGCTGGTTGGCCAGGATCCGCGCGGAGAGCCGCCCCTTCCCGCCGCGGCCGAACGGGATACGGATGGGTGTCACGGGTGTCTCTGCCTGTCTTACGAGGCCCGGGCGCGGCCCCTGCGCCGCACCCGTGGTGGCGTGATTGTGCCCCGACACCGGGCTTGTGCCCACCCCCGGTCCATTGAGCAGAACGCGCAAAACTGCAGGGAACACGGCTAACGCGAGATACAGCTGAAACAGCGACGTAATACTCCGCGGCCTCTAGCGTCTGCCTTCCTCGACCTCCGAGGTTAGGAAGGAGAGGCCTCAGATGGCTTCGCGAAACGATGCGGCGGTGAGCCCGGTCGCCGAGAAGGTCGGCCAGGACAGCGCACGAGTCGAGATATCCGGGCTCACCAAACGATTTCTGACTCCTGCGGGTGAGGTGTTCACGGCGCTGCAGGACGTTTCGTTCACCGTGGAGCCCGGCCAGTTCTGTGCGGTGGTGGGCCCGACCGGCTGCGGCAAGTCGACGACCCTGAGCTTGGTGTCCGGGCTCGACCGGCCCAGCGAGGGTTCCGTCAAGGTGGGCGGCCGAGAGGTGGACGGCGTCACCGACGGCGTCAGCTTCATGTTCCAGGCCGATGCGCTGCTGCCCTGGAAGACCGTCCTCGGCAATGTGCTGATGGGCCCCGTCTTTCGCGGTGTGCCCAAGCAGCAGGCCCAGGCCTCGGCGCGCGACTGGCTGCGCCGGGTGGGCCTGACCGGGTTCGAGGACCGCTATCCGCACCAGCTCTCCGGCGGTATGCGCAAGCGCGTGGCGATGGCCGCGGCGCTGATCAACGAACCCCGAATCCTGATCATGGACGAGCCGTTCGGCGCCCTGGACGTGCAGACCAAGGCGATCATGTCGACCGAGCTGCTCGGCCTGTGGGAGCAGATCCGGCCGTCGGTCATCTTCATCACCCACGACCTCGACGAGGCCGTGGCGCTCGCCGACCGGGTCGTCGTCATGACGTCCGGCCCCGGCTCGGTCAAGGCGGTCTTCGACATCGATCTGCCGCGCCCGCGCGGCTCGGTCCAGGAGATCCGTTTCCAGCCCCGCTTCATCGAACTTCAGCACCAGATCTGGGACTCGCTGCGCGAGGAGGTGGAGCGCGCCTACGCACGCACCGCAGGAGGTACGGCATGAGTACGACATCGACCGCTTCCGCCGCCCCGGTCAAGGACGGCACACCGGTCTCGGCCACGAGCGCCGCCAGGAGGGCCGTGCGACGGCGCATCGCGCTCGTGTGGGCGGGCCGCGTCGGTCTCGCGGTCCTCGTGATCGGCGGCTGGCAGGCCTTCACCGCCTGGGGGATCGTCGACAAGTTCTTCTTCGGGCAGCCGTCCGGCATCGCCCAGCGGCTGGTGGACCTCATCCGGCACGGCACCGAGTTCGGGTCCTTCTACGCCAACATCTGGACCACGCTCCAGGAGGCGCTCGCCGGCTTCGCCCTCGGGTCCGTCACCGGAGTGATCTTCGGTGTGGTGCTCGGCCAGAGCCGCTACCTGTCCGACGTGCTCGGCCCCTACATCAAGATGGTCAACGCGATCCCGCGCATCGTGCTCGGCTCGATCTTCATCGTTGCGTTCGGCATCGGTGTGCTGCCGAAGATCCTGCTCGCCGCGGTGCTGGTGTTCTTCATCGTCTTCTTCAACGCCTTCCAGGGCGTGCGCGAGGTCGACCCCAACATCCTCGCCAACACCAGGGTGCTGGGCGCCTCGCAGATGCAGATCACCCGGCATGTCATCGTGCCCTCCGCGCTCACCTGGATCATCGCCAGCCTGCACAGCGCCTTCGGCTTCGCCATCGTCGGCGCCCTGGTCGGCGAGGTGCTCGGCGCGCAGAGCGGCCTGGGGCTGGTCATCAAGACCGCGCAGAACAACTTCGACCCCAACGGCGTGTTCGCCACGATGCTCGTCATCTCGGTGATCGTGCTCGGCGCAGAGTGGCTGATCGGCAAGCTGGAGCACCGGCTGCTGTCCTGGCGCCCGCCGGCCCCGTCAGAGGCCGCCAACACCATCTGACCCCACCTCTCCCCCACGCACCACGCCTCTCCACCTCAGCAAAGGATTGTGACCAGCCATGTCCGCACGACCCGTCACCGTCGCCGCGTCTCTCCTCACCGTTCTCGCCCTCGGCGCGGTCAGCGCCTGTGCCGGCAGCTCCGGCAGCGCCACCGCGAGCAGCGGCGGCGGAACGCCGACCGTCAAGCTCATGGCCGGCGGCCTCGACAAGCAGATCTACCTGCCGTACCAGCTCGCCCAGAACCTCGGGTTCTACAAGAAGTACGGCGTCGACGTGCAGCTCAGCACCGAGCAGGACGGCGGTGTCGGCGCCGAGGAGGCCATGGCCTCAGGTCAGGTCGACATGGCGGGAGCCTGGTACAACCACACGATCGAGTTCCAGGCGAAGGGCAAGGCGGTCGAGGACGTCGTGCAGCTCTCCGGCGCACCGGGTGAACGTGAGATGTGCACCCGGAAGTCGGGGGTCCACTCCGCCGCCGACTTCAAGGGGAAGACCCTCGGCGTCACCGATCTCGGCTCGGGCACCGACACCCTCACCCAGTTCCTGGCCGCCAAGAAGGGCCTCAAGACCAGCGACTTCCACCGGATCGGGGTCGGTGCGGGCTCCACCGCGATCGCCGCGCTGCAGAACGGCAAGGTCGCGTGCGTCATGACGACGCAGCCGACGGTGGCCGCGATCGAGAAGAAGGGCGTCGGCGTCTCCGCGGTCGACCTGGCCAGCACCGCGGGCGCCACCGCCGCGATGGGCGGCGCCTTTCCCGCGGCCGGTGTGCTCGCCCGCACCGACTGGGTGAACTCCCACAAGGACACGGTGCAGAAGGTCGTGGACGCGCTCGTGGCCACCCTGCACTGGATGAACACCCACAGCGCGGCCGACATCGCGAACAAGCTGCCGGCGTCGTTCGTGTCGAACCAGTTGGTGACCAAGGCCGACTACATCTCGGCCCTGACGAAGGACAAGGGCCAGTTCCTCCCGGACGGCATCATGCCGGCCGGAGGTCCGAAGACCTCGTTGGCGACGGAGAAGCTGGTCGGGAACGTGACGTCGTCGGTGGACCTCAGCAAGACGTTCACGAACGAGTTCGCTCTGCAGGCCAACAAGACCGAGGGCTTCAAGACCACCACGACCCCGGCCGGCCCGAACGGCTGAGCCGGCACCCTTCACGGGGCCGTCCGGGCGACTTGTGGCCCGGGCGGCCCCGGGCCGTTCACTCCGTGTTCGGCCGCGCGAGTCCGAGGTCGTAGGCGAAGATCACTGCCTGGATGCGGTCCCGGGCACCGATCTTGGCGAGGACGCGGCCCACGTGTGTCTTGACGGTGGATTCGGACAGCACGAAGTGCCCGGCGATCTCGCCGTTGGTCCAGCCCTTGCCGACGGCGACGAGGATCTCGCGCTCGCGGTCGGTGAGGGAGCTCAGCCTCGGGTCCTCGGCGAGGTCGCCCCGGTGCGCGGGTACGTACTGGGCGAACTCGTCCAGGAGGCGGCGGGTGAGCGCGGGCGCGATCACCGCGTCGCCGATCGAGACGGCACGGATACCCGCGAGGAGTTCCTCCGGGCGGGCGTCCTTGAGGAGGAAGCCGCTGGCCCCGGCGCGCAGGGCGGCGTGCACGTACTCGTCGAGGTCGAAGGTGGTGAGCACGAGGACGCGCGAACGCTCGCCGGCGGCGACGATGCGGCGGGTGGCCTCGATGCCGTCCATGCCCGGCATCCGGATGTCCATCAGCACGACGTCCGGGCGCAGTTCGGCGGCCTTGCGGACGGCCTCGGCGCCGTGGGCCGCCTCGCCGACGACCTCGGTCTCGGCGACGGAGTCCAGGAGGATGCGGAAGCCGTAGCGTTGCAGCGGCTGGTCGTCCACGACGAGCACCGTGGTCACCGGACACCGCCCTGGGGTGTGAGGTCGAGGACGGCCTCGACGCTCCAGCCTCCGCCGCCCGCCGGTCCCGCGCTGACGGTGCCGCCGTAGAGCGCCGCCCTCTCCCGCATGCCCACCAGTCCGTGCCCTTCTTCGTGCGGGCCCGGCGGTGCAGCCGGGCCGGTGTCCTGGACCCGGATGGTCAGCCGGGTGTCCCTCTCGATGATCGCCAGATGCACCCGGGTGTCGGCCTCGGCGTGTTTGAGGGTGTTGGTGAGGGCTTCCTGGACGATGCGATACGCCGTCAGCTGCACCCCGCTGTCGAGGGCTTCGACGTCGCCGGAGGTGCGGTAGACGACCTCCAGTCCGGCCGCGCGCACCTTGGCGCACAGGGCGTCGATGTCCGCGATGCCGGGCTGCGGGCTGAGTTCGGGCCCGGCCGAGGGGCCGTCCGCCGCCTCGCGCAGCACACCGAGTACGCGCCGCAGCTCGCCCAGGGCCTGCCGGCCGGTGTCGCCGATGAGCTGGAGCGCCTCCTTGCCGCGTTCGGGAGCGAGGTCACTGGCGTAGGCACCGGCGTCCGCAAGGGTGATGATGACGGACAGGTTGTGGCCGACGATGTCGTGCATCTCGCGGGCGACACGGGTGCGTTCGGTGACCGCGGCCAGCCTGCTGCGCTGGTCGCGTTCGACCTCCAGCCGGGCGGCCCGCTCGCGCAGTCCGGCCAGCTGGGCCCGGCGGATGCGGACCATCAGGCCGAGCGCGAGGGCCGCGGTCGTGGTGCTCAGCAGGAAGAACAGCGCGTCCCAGACGGACATGGCGGCGGACACCCGCAGGGCGACCAGCACCATGGCACCAGCCATGGCGGCGCAGGCCCACGGCAGTTGCTTCAGCCGGCCGTGCAGGGCCAGGCTGTACAGGGCGACGAAGAGGGCGATGTCCGCCCGCAGCACCGCGTTCAGGGACCACTGCAGGACGAACACCGCGGCGATGACACCGAAGGCGGCCAGGGGCCGGCGCCGCCGCCACAGCAGGGGCAGCACCAGTCCGGCCTGCAGTGCCAGCATCCCGGCGAGGGGCAGCTGGGTGAAGACGAGCCGGAAGCGGCGCGGGCCGTCGCCGTCGCCGGCCCCGGCGTGCAGCAGATCGGGCAGGCAGAACATCAGGAAGACCAGGACCACGACCGCGGTGTCCAGCACCCACGGACGGTTCCGGTCGGCCTGTCTGAGCCGCTGGCCGCCCCGGGACAAGCGGGCGACCAGCGGTCCCATCCCGCTGATGTCATCGGTGGTCACGGACGTCACCTGTCCATGGTGCGTCAGACGTCGCTGCGTGCGAGCCGGTAGGCCGCGCCGCCCAGCGCCAGCGCCGTCCAGCAGAGGAAGACCAGCAGCCCGGCGCCGGGTGACAGGGTCGTCGAGTCGTGGGTCAGGGCGAACATCGACTCTCCCGCGTTGGAGGGCAGGTAGGGGCTGATGTTGTCCTGCCAGGAGCTCGGCAGCAGCGAGATCAGTCCCGGGATCAGCATGAAGGTGGCCACCAGCACCGAGATCCCGCCGGCCACGGAGCGCAGCAGCGCGCCCAGCGCGGTGCCGATCACTCCGACCAGGCCGAGATACAGCCCGGCGCCCAGCAGGCTGCGCAGCACACCCGTGTGCGAGAGGCCCATGGCCGCGGGTGTGCCCGAGACGATGCCGCTGCCGAACAGGAAGGCGACGAACGCGCCCAGCGTCCCCACCGCAAGCGCGACCAGCCCGAACACGGCCGCCTTGGACCACAGCACGGGCAGCCTGCGGGGCACCGCCGCGAGCGTGGAGCGGATCATGCCGGTCGAGTACTCGCCCGCCGTGACCAGCACGCCGAGGACTCCGAGGGCCAGCTGGGCGAAGTTCGTACCGAAGAGGGACAGACTCACGGCCGTCGAGGTGGCGAAGTCCCGGTCCAGGTGGCCGGAGCTGGTCCCTGACTTGTACCGGCTCGCGGCGATCAGCCCGAACGCCACCAGGAACAGCAGGCCGAGGCCCAGGGTGATCCAGGTCGAACGCAGGGACCACAGCTTGGCCCACTCCGAGGACAGCACGCGCCGTCCGGTCACCCGGTAGGCGGGGCGGGCCGGTGCGGTGCGGGGTTCTTCGGCGGTCGCGGTGAGGGTGCTCATGCCGGCCTCCCGAGGGTCTCGATCCCGGTCGTGGATCCGTGGTACTCCACGGCCTCCCTGGTCAGGTCCATGAATGCCTCCTCCAGCGACACCGTCCTCGCGCTCAGCTCGAACAGGGGTATCCCGTGCTCGGCCGCCTTCAGCCCGATCTGGCGGGTGCTCAACCCGGTCACCTGCAGTTCCTCGGAGCCCACGCGCCCCGTGATGTCGACGCCCGGTCCCGCCAGGACGTCCCGCAGCCGCGCCGGGTCCTCGGTGGCGACCTTCACCGTGTCGCCGCCCGCCTCGCGGATGAGGTCGCCGACAGTGGTGTCGGCCAGCAGGCGTCCCCGGCCCACGATGATGAGGTGGTCCGCCACCAGCGCCATCTCGCTCATCAGATGCGAGGAGACGAACACCGTGCGGCCCTCGTCGGCGAGTGCCTTGAGCAGGTTGCGGATCCAGAGCACGCCCTCCGGGTCCAGCCCGTTGACCGGCTCGTCCAGCATCACCGTCTGCGGATCGCCCAGCAGCGCCGCCGCGATGCCCAGCCGCTGGCCCATCCCGAGGGAGAAGGCACCGGCCCGCTTCTTCGCCACACCGGCAAGACCGGCGAGGTCGATGACCTCGTCGACCCGGCGGCGCGGAATGCCGTGGGTCAGCGCGAGGGCCCGGAGGTGGTTGTACGCCGAGCGGCCCGGGTGGATCGACTTCGCCTCCAGCAGGGCCCCGACCTCCTGGAGCGGGGCCCGGTGGCGGGCGTAGTGGTGACCGTTCACGGTGACGGAGCCGCTCGTCGGGGCGTCGAGTCCGACGATCATGCGCATGGTGGTGGACTTTCCCGCGCCGTTGGGGCCCAGGAAGCCGGTCACCGTGCCCGGTTTCACGACGAAGTCCAGCCCGTCCACGGCCGTCTTGTCGCCGTACCTCTTGGTCAGCTGCCGTGCGTCGATCATTCGCGTTCTCTCTGTCGGCTTACGGCGTCCGTCGCTTCCGACGCCTCACCGGCAACGCTAGGAGCCGATCCGCCCGATCCCGTGGTACCGGGAGGCCGACCCGTGCGGAGCGCGTGGTACCGCGGTACTACTCGGCCACCGGCGGTGTCCGCGTTCTTGGGCTTCGCGTGGCCGCAGCGGGCGGTCCGGCATCCGGGCGGGGCCTGCACTGCGGCATCCGGGTGCTGGAGCCCCGCCCCCGGCCCGGTCACCGTCCCGGAGGCCAGGCCGATTCCTACGTTGATCGTGTGATCATCCACTTCTCGTCCCGGACGGCCGTCACCGCCTGCGCGCTGTGCGCGGCAGGCGTCCTGGCGTTCACGCCCGTCGCCGTCGCCGCCGGCGCGGAGCCCACCCCGCCCGGTGTGCCGCGGGCGGCGCTGCCGGATCCGTCGTTCCTGTATCGCGGGGGCACCCTGGTGCGGCCCCATCACGGGGCGCCTCGGGTTCCGGACGTGTCCGCGTTGTCCTGGGTGGTGGCGGACGCCCGGAGCGGGGACGTGCTGGCCGCGCACGACGCCCATCGCAGGCTGCCACCCGCCAGCACGCTGAAGACCCTGTTCGCGCTGACCGTGCTGCCGTCGCTGCCTGCGGGCGCCCGGCACACGGTGCGGGAGGAGGAGCTGGAGGACATCGGGGAGGGCAGCAGCAGGGTCGGGGTCGCCGAGGGCCGGACGTACCGGATCGCCGATCTGTGGCGCGGGGTCTTCCTCAACTCCGGGAACGACGCCGTGGACGTGCTGGCCTCCCTCAACGGCGGCTGGCAGACGACGGCCGGGCAGATGCAGGCCAGGGCCCGTTCACTGGGGGCCCTCGACACGCAGGTGCGGTCGCCCGACGGGTACGACACGCCGGGCCAGGTGTCGTCGGCGTACGACCTGGCGGTGTTCGGCCGGGCCGGGCTGCGCATTCCGGACTTCGCGAAGTACTGCGGTACGGCGGTGGCGAGGTTCCCGGGCGGGGGCGGCTGGTCGTACGAGATCGAGAACACCAACCGGCTGCTGACCGGAGCGGACGGTGTGGAGCCGTATCCGGGGCTGATCGGTGTCAAGAACGGCTACACCAGCGACGCGGGCAACACGCTCGTCGCCGCCGCCCGCCGGGGCGGGCGCGCCCTCGTGGTCACCGTGATGAACCCGCAGGCGGGCGGCGGCTTCACCGTCTACGAGGAGGCGCGCGAACTGCTGGACTGGGGGTTCGAGGCCGCGGGGCGGGTCGAACCGGTGGGCTCGCTGGACGCGTTGCTGGAAAGGCCGCGGCCGGGGCCGCGCGCCACGCCCGTCGCCGTCGCGCCGGACGGCGGGTCGGGGTGGCCCACGGCGGGCGTCATTTCGGGCGCCGTCGCGCTCGGCGCGGGAGCGGTGGCCCTGGTGCTGCGGCGCAAGGGCGGGCTGTCGGCGCGGAGCTGACCCACCGGCAGCCACAGCAGCAGTCCCAGGGTGATCCAGGTGTAGGTGTTGCTGCCGAGGAAGCCGTCGACGCCGGATGCGTCGTGGAACCAGAGCCACACCACGCTGGTGCACAGCACCGCGTACAGGACGCCCGTCACGCGCGGGTGCCCGGCACGGATCAGTACGGCGAAGGACGGCAGCAGCCACACCAGGTGGTGCACCCAGGTGATGGGGCTGACCAGGCAGGCGGTCAGTCCGGTGAGGGCGAAGGCGGCCGGCCAGTCGGCGGCGGTGACGGCCCGGCGGGTGCGCCGAGCCCAGATGCCGAGGACCACCAGGACCGCCGCGGCCCACACCGCTCGGTCCGCCACGCCGAGCCGGGCCAGGATGCCTTGCAGCGACTGGTTGGAGACGTAGTCGAGGCGGCCCACCCGGTTCGTGTCCCACAGGGCCTCGGTCCAGTAGAAGCGGGAGGCGTCCGGGGCCACCAGGGCGGCGAGGCCTGTCGCCGCCGCGGTGACGGCCGTCGCGACCCCGGCGGCACGCCGGCGGCCGGCTAGCAGGAGCAGGCCGATGAAGAGGGCGGGCGTGAGTTTGACCGCGGCCG
Source organism: Streptomyces sp. NPDC001604 (assembly GCF_042893475.1). Taxonomy (NCBI): domain Bacteria; kingdom Bacillati; phylum Actinomycetota; class Actinomycetes; order Kitasatosporales; family Streptomycetaceae; genus Streptomyces; species Streptomyces sp. NPDC001604. The sequence goes on from NZ_JBIAUY010000003.1 coordinate 85,121, forward strand.
CCAGGCCGATGCCGACGCCCGCCCAGCGCTCCCGCCCGGTGGTCAGCAGCCAGGCGTCGGTGAGGACCAGCGCCAGCAGCAGGAGGTTGACCTGGCCGAAGCTGAAGGTGTCGCGGAGCGGTTCGAACAGGGCGAGCAGGCACGCGCCCAGGGCGCAGCCGAACCAGCCGTAGCGGCGCCAGGCCCCCTCGGTGAGGATGTGCAGGACCCAGGCGAGGGCCGCGAGGTTGAGCAGCAAGGATCCGGCGATCGCCGTGCGCAGGCCGACGAGGGCCATGGGCAGCATGCTGACGGCGGCGAACGGCGGGTAGGTGAAGCCGTATTCCGTCCCCGGCACCCGGTAGTCGTAGAGCCGGTCGCCGTGGTGGATCCAGCTGTTGACGGCGCCGTAGTACACGCGCAGGTCGAACCAGTCGCGCAGCAGCGGCACGGTCGCGGTGAACGCGGTGACGGACGCGGCGAGGGCGAGGACCAGGAGCAGTCGGCCGCGGTCGGTGCGGGGCGGGGTCATGCGGTCTCTCCCAGGGCGGGCGCGTGTGCCGCCTGGTGGACCTGCCAGAGCACCACCACGGCCAGCGCCCCGCCGGAGACGGCCAGCATCAACTGCCCGCTGTCGACCGGCCCGCCGCTCGGCAGGGTGACGAGCGCGAGCACGCCCGTCACGGCCGCCACCCGGTGCCGCACCGAGGTGGTGGGGGCCGCGGCGGCGATGAGGAACAGCCCCCACAGGGCGTACCAGGGGCGGATGGCCGGGCCGAAGGCGGCCACGGCGGCGAGGCTCAGGCCCAGCGCGTAGACCGGGCGGGGGCGCAGCCGCCACCATATGGCCGCTATCACGAGCGCGGTGATCGCCAGGCCGAGCAGGTGCCAGACCGGGAGGGCGAGGGGGGCCAGGTCGCTGCCGAGGTGTTCCAGCATGGCTCCGGTGGCGCGGCCGAGGAGGCTCGTCAGGGCCCAGTTGTGCGGGGAGACGGGGGTGTCGAGGGCGCCTATCCAGCCGTATCCCGTGCCGGCGACGGCTGTTGCGGCGACCGTGGTGCACGCGGCGGCGAGGGCGGTCGACAGGGTGGCCTTCGCCGGGCGCTGCCCGGCCCGCATCTGGAGGACGACGACCGCGGCGAGTCCGAGCACGGCGGGCGCCTTGACCAGGGCCGCGAGGGTGACGAGCACGGCGCCCAGGACCGGCCACCGGCCGAGGGCCGCGACCAGGCCGACACCGAGCAGGCCGAGCATGATGGCGTCGTTGTGGGCGCCGGCGACCAGGTGGAGCAGTACCAGCGGGTTGAGGGCGCCGAGCCAGAGCGCGGCGGCCGGATCGGCGCCGCTGTGCCGGGCGAGGCGGGGCAGCGCGGCCGCCATCAGTGCCACGCCGAGCAGCGCGACCAGCCGCATCCCGACCAGCCCGGCGGGGATTTCGCCGCGGGTCAGGCCGGACAGTGCGGAGGCGACGGCGAGGAACACAGGGCCGTAGGGGGCGCCGGTGTGCTGCCACAGCGGGGCGACCTCGTCTGCAAGGGGGCCGCCGAGCTGGGCGGGGCCGTATGCGTAGACGTCCATGTGGGCGTCGACCATGGCTCCCTGCGCGAGGTAGCTGTAGACGTCCCGGCTGAACAGCGGCGGGGCCAGCAGCAGCGGGGCGGCCCAGATAGCGAGCACGAGCAGCAGTTCGCGCGGGGTGGGCGCATCGGCGCTGCGTACGAGCCGCCCGAGCAGCACCCAGGCGGCAATCAGCAGCACCACACCGAAGTACACGCCGACCAGGCCCAGGGCCGCGCGGGCGGTCGCCGGGGCCAGGAGATCCCGCACGGGCAGGGCGCCGGCCGTCTCACCCCCCAGGGCGAGGAAGGCGGTGCCCGCCAGGCCCAGAACCTGGCAGCGGCGGAGATCGACAGGGAAAGCCATGGCCAACACTCGGGAAGCGTGTCAACGCCGGGTGGCCGGAAATTGACGCGCCGCCTTCGGGGCGGGGGCCTGCGTGTGACCGGCACGTGATCGCACGGGCGCAGCGAGGTCTTCTTCGCGGCCCGCCGGTCTCGTCTGCATCCGAGATGTGCGCCCCTCGACGGCCGCAGAACGGATGTGATGCCCGTGCCGAACCGTGTGTGGAGCGCGCGGCCGAGGTGCAGGAGTTGATCCCCGTGACAGCGTCGTCGGTCCTGTCCGCCGCCATGCATGTGGCCCGGATGCGGCGCACGTCCCTGCTGGTGCCGCCGCCGACCGAGGTCCGGGGCTGAAGTGCCGGTTCGGCCCGGGACCGAGCCGCCGGTTCAGAACACCGACAGGCCGGTCAGGGTCGTGAAGCGGTCCAGCGCCGCGACGCCCGCGACCGAGTTGCCGCGCTCGTCGAGGCCGGGGCTCCACACGCACAGGGTGCAGCGGCCTGGGACGACCGCGATGATGCCGCCGCCCACGCCGCTCTTGCCGGGCAGGCCCACGCGGTAGGCGAAATCCCCCGCCGCGTCGTAGGTCCCGCAGGTCAGCATCACCGCGTTGACCTGCTTGGCCTGGCTCTGGGAAAGCAGCCGGCTGCCGTCGGCGCGGATGCCGTGGCGGGCCAGGAAGCCGGTGGCGAGGGCGAGGTCCGCGCAGGACGCGGTGAGGGAGCACTGGCGGAAGTACTGGTCGAGCAGCACCGGGATCGGGTTGTCGATGTTGCCGTAGGACGCCATGAAATGGGCGAGGGCGGCGTTGCGGTCGCCGTGTGCCGCCTCGGAGGCGGCGACGTCCTTGTCGAAGTCCAGGGCCGGGTTGCCGCTCTCCGCGCGCAGGAAGGCCAGCAGTTCGCCGGACGCGTCTTCGGTACGGGTCTGCAGGCGGTCGGTGACGACGAGGGCGCCCGCGTTGATGAACGGGTTGCGCGGGATGCCGTTCTCGTACTCCAGCTGGATCAGTGAGTTGAAGGGATTGCCGGAAGGTTCGCGGCCGACGTGCTCCCACAGTTCGTCGCCCTCGCGGGCCAGGTCGAGGGCGAGGGTGAAGACCTTGGTGAGGGACTGCGTGGAGAACGGCTCGCGCCAGTCCCCCACGCCGTACACCGTGCCGTCCAGTTCCGCGACGGCCATGCCGAAGCGGCGCGGGTCGCAGGCCGCGAGTGCCGGGATGTAGTCGGCTGGGCGGCCGCGGCCGGGGGTGCGCCCGATCTCCTCGGCGATGCGCTCCAGGACCGGCTGGAAGGCGTAGGACGACGTCGTTGTCATGATCACTATTGTGCCTCCGGGTCGGTCCTGGCGCGCGGCCGTGGCTCAGGCGAGGGCGGGGCCGCTGCCCGCGAGGACCTCGGGCCGCAGCAGGTCGGCGAGCCGCTCGGCGGGCAACAGCCCCTTCTCCAGGACGAGTTCGGCGACGCCGCGGCCGGTGGCGAGGGCCTCCTTGGCGATGTCGGTGGCGGCCGTGTACCCGATGTGCGGGTTGAGAGCGGTCACCAGGCCGATGGAGTTCTCCACGCTCGCGCGCAGCGCCTCGGTGTTGGCGGTGATGCCGTCGACACACCGCTCGGCGAGCGTCAGGCAGGCGCTCTGCAGGTGGGTGACGGACTCCGAGAGGGAGTGCAGGATGATCGGCTCGAAGGCGTTGAGCTGGAGCTGTCCGGCCTCGGCGGCCATGGTGATGGTGACGTCGTTGCCGATCACCTCGAAGGCGACCTGGTTGACGACCTCGGGGATCACCGGGTTGACCTTGCCGGGCATGATGCTCGAACCGGCCTGCACCGGCGGCAGGTTGATCTCACCGAGGCCCGCGCGCGGCCCCGAGGACAGCAGCCGCAGGTCGTTGCAGCTCTTGGAGAGCTTCACGGCGATCCGCTTGAGCACACCGGACATCTGCACGAACGCTCCGCAGTCCTGGGTGGCCTCGACCAGGTTGGCGGCGGTGACCAGGGGCAGGCCGGTGATGCCGGCGAGGTGGCGGCGGGCCGACTCGGCGTATCCGGCGGGGGCATTGAGTCCGGTGCCGATGGCCGTGGCGCCCAGGTTGATCTCATGGATCAACTGGACGGCCTCGTCAAGACGGTTGCGGTCCTCGTCAATCATGACGGCATACGCGGAGAACTCTTGACCCAGCGTCATCGGCACCGCGTCCTGCAACTGTGTACGGCCCATCTTGAGCACCTTGCGGAACTCGACGGCCTTGCGGGCGAAAGCGTCCTGCAGTACAGACATCGCCTTGAGCAGTCCACGTACCGCGAAGACCGTCGCTATCTTGACGGCGGTCGGGTAGACGTCATTGGTCGACTGACCGAGGTTGACGTCCTCATTGGGGTGCAGGTGCTGGTACTGGCCCTTCTCGAAGCCCAGCAGCTCCAGCGCCCGGTTGGCGACGACCTCGTTGGCGTTCATGTTGGTCGAGGTGCCCGCGCCGCCCTGGATGACGTCGACGACGAACTGGTCGTGCAGCTTGCCCTCGCGGATCTCACGGCAGGCCTCGACGATGGCGGCGGCCTTCTTCGGCTCCAGCAGGCCGAGTTCCTCGTTGGCGAGGGCGGCGGCCTCCTTGACGGCGGCGAGCGCGTCGATCAGGTGCGGGTAGGCGGAGATCGGGGTGCCCGTGATGGGGAAGTTCTCCGTGGCGCGCAGGGTGTGAACACCCCAGTAGGCGTCGGCGGGGACGTCGCGGTCTCCGAGCAGGTCGTGTTCGCTGCGGGTGGCGGCGGCGGTCATGAGGTGCGGGTCCTCTTTCGTGGTGAGGGTTGGGTGGCTGGCGACGTCGGGGGTGGGGTGGATCCGGCTCGGGCGGTACGGGGTGACGCCCGCCCGAGCCGGTCGAGGCACCGGCCCGGTGGTGACGGGGCCGGTGGTTCGGGGGCCGGCCGGTGGCATGCCGGCCGCGTGGATCCGGCCGTCCCACGACCGGATCCGGTGCTCCGCCGGTGGCCACCGCGCACACTCGGTGGCCACCGGAGCCGTCGGGGCCTGTGTCACCTCCCCGGTCGGCTCAGCGCGGGGCGGCCGGTTCCCGCTCGCGCGAAGTCGAGAGCGGGGGAGCCTTCAGGCGTGTGTGCCGGGCACGGCGCGCCCGGGCGGGGACGTGAGACCGGATCTCAGGCGCAGGCCCGGACCGTGAGGGGTTCCAGGGCGCGGACCGGGCGGATCTCGCCGACCGGTTCGCCTCCGCCGAGGAGGGGTTCGCCCGCGAAGCGGGTGAGGAGGGCGGGGTCGACGCCGGCCCTGGCGAGGGCGGCGGCGGTGACGGGGATCCGGGCCCGGTTCGCACCGTCGGAGATCTTGACGGCGACCGCCCGGCCGTCGGGCAGGGCGGCGACCTCCACGCCCTCGAAACCGTCCTTGGCGAGAAGCCCGGGGACGGCCCGCATCAGGGCGGCGACATCACGGCCCGCGCCGGATGCCATCTCGGCGTGCTCACGCATGGCGTCCGCGACCCGGGCCTCCGGAGTGCCCTCGGCCGCCGTGGTGATGCGGGCGGCGGCCCGGGCGAGGCCGTGCAGGGAGATGGAGAAGAGGGGGGCACCGCAGCCGTCGACGGTGACCCGGGCGATCCGCTGCCCGGTGAGGTCCTCGACGATCTCGGCGATCACCTGCTGGAGCGGGTGCTGCGGGTCGAGGTAGCCGTCGAGGGACCAGCCGTTGAGCTTGCAGGTGTACAGCATGGCCGCGTGCTTGCCGGAGCAGTTCTGGGCCAGCCGGGAGGGCTCGCGGCCCTCGCGTATCCAGGTGTCGCGGACCGCCGGGTCGTACGGCATGTCCTTGACGTTGCGCAGGTCGTCCTCCGTGAGGCCCGCCAGCTCCAGGATCCGCCGGGCCCCGGCGAGGTGGCGTTCCTCGCCGGAGTGGCTGGCGGCGGCGAGCGAGAGCAGCTCTCCCTCCAGGGGCAGCCCGGCCCGCACCATGGCGGCGGCCTGGACGGGCTTGAGCGAGGAGCGCGGGTAGAAGGCGGCCTCGATGTCGCCGAGCTGGAACTCGACCTCACCGTCCGCCCCCAGGACGACCACGGAGCCGTAGTGGACGCCCTCGGTCACTCCGCCGCGGACGACGTGTGCGACGGGCGCGTGGAGGGGTTCGCGGATCGCGGGGGCGTCCGTGTGAGAGCTGCTGTACATCACTGCCTGTTCACTTCTGGGTTGTCTGGAGCCGGCGCCGGGTCACGCGTCGGCCTTGGCTGAGGTGCGCTGCATGCGGCCGCGGATGGCGTACCAGCCTGCGACGAGCGCTCCGACGATCAGCGGCAGGCACAGCACGGTGGTGCGGCCGGCGCCTCCGTCGGCGTACATGAGGACCAGGACGGAGGCGAGGAAGGCCAGCGTCACGATTTCGGTCCACGGGGAGCCCGGCAGTCGGTAGCCGGGGCGGGTCAGCTCGCCCTTCTGGGTCTTCTTCCAGAAGCGGAGGTGACAGACCATGATCATGCCCCAGGTGGAGAGGATGCCGATCGCCGCGAAGTTCAGGACGATCTCGAAGGCGTCCGCCGGGACCACGAAGTTGAGGCCGACGCCCAGCACACAGATACCGCTGGTGAGCAGGATGCCGCCGTACGGGACCTGGCTGCGGCTCATCACCGAGGTGAACTTGGGTGCGGAACCGGACATCGCCATGGAGCGCAGGATGCGGCCGGTGGAGTACAGACCGGAGTTGAGCGAGGACATGGCCGCGGTGAGGACGACGAGGTTCATCACACCGCCGGCCGCCGGGATGCCGATGTTGGAGAGCACGGTCACGAAGGGGCTCTCGGCGGCGCTGTACTTGTTCCAGGGGAGCAGCATCGAGAGCAGGACGACCGAGCCGACGTAGAAGAGACCGACGCGCCACATGATCGAGTTGATCGCCTTCGGCATGATCTTCTCGGGGTTCTGGGTCTCCCCCGCGGCGACGCCCACCAGCTCGACGGAGGCGTAGGCGAAGACGACGCCCTGGATGATCAGCAGCATGGGCAGCAGGCCGTTGGGGAAGACGCCGCCGTTGTCGGTGATCAGGGCCGGTCCGGGGTGGGAGCCGTCGACGGGGTGCTGGGTGACCAGCAGGAAGATGCCGATGCACATGAAGACGACGAGCGCGCTGACCTTGACGATGGCGAACCAGAACTCCAGCTCACCGAAGATCTTGACCGAGATCAGGTTGACCGTCAGGACGACCGCAAGGGCGATCAATGCGATCAACCATTGGGGGATGTCGGAGAACATGCCCCAGTAGTGCGTGTAGGTGGCCACCGCGGTGATGTCGGCGATACCGGTGGTCGCCCAGTTCAGGAAGTACATCCAGCCCGCGGTGTAGGCACCCTTCTCGCCCAGGAACTCCCGGGCGTAGGAGACGAAGGCGCCGGACGAGGGCCGGTACAGGACGAGTTCGCCGAGGGCGCGCACCACCAGGAAGGCGAAGATGCCGCAGACCGCGTACGCGATGAACAGGGACGGGCCGGCGTCGGCGAGGCGGCCGCCCGCGCCGAGGAAGAGACCGGTGCCGATCGCGCCGCCGATGGCGATCATGTTGACGTGCCGGGACTTCAGCGACTTGCTGTAGCCCGCATCGCCTGCGTCGACATGTGCGGCCGGTGTGCGCGTCTCTTCTTTGAGGTGCTCGCTCACGCCTCGGGTCCGCCTTCCGTGGGGATGTCCGTGCGCGCGGGGCGCACGATGTCGGTGAGGGTCGTCTCGACGCGGTCGAGGTGGTGCGCCATGGCGTCCACCGCGTCGAGTTCGGAACCGTCCATCAGCGCCTCGACGATCGCCCGGTGCTCGCGGTTGGACTGCTCGCGGCGTCCGCCCAGCTCATTGAGGAAGGCCGACTGACGCGCCAGTGCGTCGCGGATCTCCTCGATGACCCGGCGGAAGACCGGGTTCTGGGCGGCCTGGGCGACAGCGAGGTGGAACAGCGTGTCGAGGGCGACCCACGAGGTGGTGTCGGTCTCCTGCTCCATGCGCTCCAGCAGGTGCGCCAGGTGGTCGAGGTCCTCGGGCGTGCGACGCACGGCCGCGTAGCCCGCCACCGGGATCTCCACATGGCGGCGCACCTCCAGCAGATCGCTGGCCGCGTAGTCGCCGAAGGTGGGGTCCTCGACGGTGTTCGCGACGACGAAGGTGCCCTTGCCCGTCTTGGAGACGGTCAGGCCCATCGTCTGCAGCGCCCTGAGAGCCTCGCGCAGCACGGGCCGGCTGACCTCGAGGGTGCGGCACAGCTCCGCCTCGGAGGGCAGCTTGTCCCCCACGGCGTACTCGCCGTTCTCGATGGCCGAGCGCAGGTGTGCCAGGACCGCTTCCATGGCGCTGATGCGCCGCGGACCCTGACTGGCTGTCTTGCTGTCTGACAGGTTCACGGGAGCGATCCTGGAGGTGAGGTACGGGAACTGTCAAGGGATGCGACTGAGAAGCTGGGTAGACGGCTTCTTGACGAGAACGAGCCGACACGCGGAGGACGGTATGGACTGGGGTCGGTTCGCGGAGCAGATGGCGTCGATGGCCCGGGATCTCCTCGCCCAGGATTCGGTCCACGCCACCCTGAAACGGATCACCCATTCGGCCACCGAGCTGGTGGAGGGCTGCGACGCCGCGGGCATTCTGGTGCTGCACGGCAAGACGGTGGAGACGCTGGCCCCGACGGAGAAGCTGGTCGTCGACAGCGACCAGTTGCAGGAACGGCTGGCCGAAGGGCCGTGCTTCGATGCAGCCCGCACCGCGGAGGGCGAGCGGGTCTTCCGGATCGCCGACCTGACCCGAGAGCAGCCGCGCTGGCCCGCCTATGCCCCGCAGGCACGCACCCTCGGCGTGGGCAGCATGATGGGCTTCCTGCTGTTCACCGAGGACGAGGAGCTCGGTGCGCTGAACCTCTACTCCCGCGAGCCCGGCGCCTTCACCGCGGCCAGCGAGCTGGCCGGCTGGCTGCTGGCCTCCCACGCCGCGGTCGCCTTCTCCAGCGCCCGTACGCACGCCCAGATGGAACGGGCCGTCGCCACCCGCCACACCATCGGCGAGGCCAGGGGCATCCTCATGGGCGCCCACCACCTCACCGAGGAGCAGGCCTTCGACACCCTTCGGCGCTTCTCACAGGAGAACAACATCAAACTCCACGAGGTCGCCCGCCGGGTCTGCGAGCAGGGCACCGTGTCCTGACCACGCGGCGGCTCCCCCGGCTCGTTGTCTGAACCAGAGGAGCCTGACCGGGCCGGCCCCCCCAGGGGAACGCCGCACAACCCGGCCTCACCCCCAAGTCCCCAGCCAGGCGTCCCTCACGCATCCGAGCTGTTGTCACACGTGCGCAAGGAGCCGGTCCAGCGGCCGGGGGACGCGCGCGAGGTCCAGGTGCTCGACCATCGCCTGCGCATAGAGCGCCTTGCGGCCGCTGTGGGTGCCCATGAAACGCCGCAGCTGGTGCTCCACGGGCCGGTCCCGCTGCGCCGGCTGCCCCTGGAAGGTGCGGAAGGGGCGCGTCTCGCCCTGGGCCTCGATCACCTGCTGCACGCCTTCCGGCCCGAGCGCGCGGATCAGCTCGTCCTCCAGGTCGGCGACGCACAGGTGGAATCCGAGCGCCTCCAGCCCGGCGCGGGTGAGAGCGGACCCGAGCCCGACCCGCTCCAGATGGCGCCGGAAGTGCCGCTCCTCGCCGATGTCGCAGAGTCCGGCCAGCGGGAGGCCGAGCCCCGGAGGGCCGCACACGTCCAGGAAACGCCCGATGTTCGTCGCGCCTCCGAGCGGCACCACCGCAACGCCCTGCGCAGCAAGGTCGCGGCCGTGGCGCGCGGCCAGCGCTTCGAGCGCCACCTGATCACTGCTTCCCTCGACGAGCACGATCGTCCGCACACCGCCGCCGGCCAGCTGCCGCGCCGCCTCGGCGGCCGCGCTCGCCCCCGCTCCCCCGGCCGCCCACGCGACCAGCGCCCGGCGAAATCGCCCCACCTCGTCCACGAGACCTCGCTTCCCCGCGCCATCGTGGCACGGCGGAGATCCCTTGCGCACGCGCGTTTTCCGGGGCAACGCCTCAGGAATCTGGCGGATACGGCGCCTGCTCGGCATCGCCGGACACGAAGGGCTCGTCCGCAACGATGGTCGGCTCCCGAGAGGCGCCCGTCTCCGCGACCGCGATCAGCTGCTGAGGCCACCCGTGCCGAGCAGACCGAGCAGCAGCACGCCGACGACGATCCGGTAGACGACGAAGGCGTTGAAGGAGTGCTTGGCGACGAACTTCAGCAGCCAGGCGATGGAGGCGTAGGCGACCACGAAGGAGACGATGGTGCCGACGGCCAGCGGCGCGGCGCCCACGCCCGTGCCCAGGGCGTCCTTGAGCTCGTACAGGCCGGCGCCGGTCAGGGCCGGGATGCCGAGGAAGAAGGAGAGGCGGGTGGCGGCGACGCGGTCCAGGTCGAGGATCAGGGCCGTGGACATGGTGGCGCCGGAGCGGGAAAAGCCAGGGAAGAGCAGGGCGAGGATCTGGGAGCAGCCGACCAGCATCGCGTCCTTGAAGGTGGTGTCGTCCTCACCGCGCTTGTGCCGGCCCATCTGGTCCGCGGCCCACATCACGCCACTGCCGACGATCAGCGAGGCGGCGACCACCCACAGCGAGGCGAGCGGGCCGTCGATGAGCGGCTTGGCGGCCAGGCCCACGACCACGATCGGGATGGTCGCGTAGATCACCCACCAGGCGAACTTGTAGTCGTGGTGGTAGCGCTCCTCCTTGTTGCGCAGGCCACGGCCCCAGGCGGAGACGATCCGCACGATGTCCTTGAAGAAGTAGAGGAGCACGGCGGCGATCGCGCCGACCTGGATGACGGCCGAGAAGCCGACGACGGCCTTGTCGTCGACCGGGATGCTCATGAGCCCTTCGGTGATCTTCAGATGTCCGGTGGAGGAGACGGGAAGGAACTCGGTCAGCCCTTCCACGACTCCGAGGACGGCGGCCTGACCGACGTTGATGACGCTCATGGGATCCAGTTCTGAGGAGTTGGTCGACAGTGCTGTAGACAGTCTTACTACGTGCGGGAGTCGGGCCGGTGGCCTACCCCCACAGGGCCTGGGCGATCGACACCCCGGCGAATGCCGCACCGAGGCCCGCCGCCACACTCCCGACGACGTTGGCGGCAGCGTAGAGCCCCGCCCCGGTCTCGGTCAGCCGCAGGGTCTCGTAGGAGAAGGTCGAGTACGTCGTCAGGGCCCCGCACAGGCCGGTGCCGAGGAGCAGCTGCAGATGGGGACCGGCGGCCCCCTCGGCCACCGCGCCGGTGAGGAGACCGAGGATCAGGCAGCCGGCGACGTTCACCGCGAAGGTACCCCAGGGGAAGACCGAGTCGTGGCGGGACTGCACCGCGCGGTCGGTGAGGTAGCGCAGCGGGGCGCCGACCGTGGCGCCCACGACGACCAACAGCCAGTTCACAACGACCTCTTACCCTTCATGTCCGTTTTGCCGGGGATCTCCTCGCGGCCGGCGTACCGGATGACCTCGCAGTCGTCGAGGATGACCAGGCCCTCGTCGACGAGCTCGTCGAGCTGAGGCAGGAAGGCGCGGACGCGCTCCTCGGTGTCGACGATGACGACCGCGACGGGCAGGTCCTCGCTGAGCGACAGCAGCCGCGAGGTGTGGATCAGGGAGGAGGCGCCGAAGCCCTCGATGCCGCGGAAGACGCTGGCGCCGGCGAGCCCGGCCGCGTGGGCCCGGTGGACGATCTCCGAGTAGAGCGGCTTGTGGTGCCAGGTGTCGTTCTCGCCGATGAAGACGGTCACGCGCAGCGCGCTGCCGGTCAGCCTCGTCATGGCTGCCTCCACTTCAGGACGCGGCGGGCCGCGGTGACCGCGAGCCACACCGCCGTGAGCGCCGCGAGCAGGGTCGCGGCGAGGTAGGCCAGCCCGGTGCGCGGGTGGCCGGCGTCGACCAGCTTCTGGATGTCGACGGCGTAGGTGGAGAAGGTGGTGAACCCGCCGAGCACGCCGGTGCCGAAGAAGGGGCGTACCAGGCGGTGGGCGGCCCATACGTCGGTGATGACGACCATGAACACGCCGATCACGGCGCAGCCGACGACGTTGGTCCAGAAGGTCGCCCAGGGGAATCCGCCGGGCTGGGCCGGCCACCACAGGGACAGGGCGTAGCGGCCGGTGGCCCCTATGGCTCCGCCGAGCGCGACCACCGCGACGACGGGGGCCTGGGCGCGCCAGGCGGGCGGTCGCGGGGGGTGGGGGCGGGCGCGGACGCTCTCGGCTTCCGGGGCTGTCATGGTCGTACGTCTCCTACTCGCCGGGGCCCGGGGCATGCGGGCGCCGCTCCTTCGCAAGTAGGGACCGTTGGCGGCAGCTCTGCCGCGGTTCGGGTACGGCGGGCCCCACCGCCGCGCCGCGAGGGTGCTCGCGGCCGGGCAACAGGGTAGCGCCCGGCCGAGGCCCGGGTCACTTCGGGGCCGGTCGCTCACACACGGCGATGCCCCGCTCCCACAGGCTGCCCAGGACCAGCTGCCCGGCGGCCTCGCACACGCTGGTGACCATGCGGTAGCCGGAGTGCCGGCGGGCGAGGTGGTGGACGATCGTCCCCTGGTCGTCGACCGCGAGGGTGCCGATGGTGCCGGTGGGGCGGTAGGGGGCGCGGACGGCGATGCGGGCGGCGGCACCGCGGACGGCGGGGGCGCTGCGGTGCAGGAGGTCGAGCGGGGGGACGCGGGGTCCGGCCAGGGAGACCCAGACCGGGCCGTCCGGGCCGGCCCGCCAGAGGTTGTCGGGCATGCCGGGGAGGTTGTCCACGAACGGTTCACTCTGTCCGCTCTTGGCACCGGTGAGCCAGTAGCGGGTCAGCCTGCGCGCCCCGGTCTCGGCGACGACCAGGAACGATTCATCAGCGCTCAGCGCCAGCCCGTTGGCGAACTGGAGCCCTTCCAGCAGCACTTCTGGGCTCTCGCTGCCCGGAGCGAGGCGCAGCAGACGGCCGGTTCCGGTGTGTTCGACGATGTCGCCGATCCACTGGTCCAGCGGGTAGCGGCGGCTGGAGACGGTGAAGCAGACACTGCCGTCGGACAGGGCGACCGCATTGCTGCAGAACCGCAGCCTCTCCCCCGCCACCGAGTCGGCGAGGATCCGTACGATGCCCTCACGGAGGTCGACGCGCAGCAGTCCGAGTTCGGCGTCACACACCAACAGGGCGTCGTCCGGGAGAAGTTCGAGGCCGAGCGGCCGGCCGCCGGTTTCGGCGAGCACCTCGACGCGGGCGGCCGACGGCCGCGCCAGTCCGTCGATGCGCAGGATGCGGCCGTCCTCCACTCCGGTCAGCACCCGGCCGTGGGCGTCGGCGACGACGTCCTCGGGGCCGCGGCCGCCGATGGCGACGTACCGCAGCGGGACGAGTTCACTGGGACGGTCCATGAAAACCTCCGTGTCGAGGTCGGGACAGTTCATGCTGGCATGTGTAGGGATGCCCATCGGGTGCCGCGTCACCCGATCAGGTTTACCGGGATGCGTTCCTGGCCACTCAGGACACCACCACCGGTAGCCCCGGCCGGAGGAAGGGGTGGTCCCCATGTCACGGCTGGCAGCCTGGCACCGGCTGGGGCTTGCCGAGCTGCACAGGCGCGGCAACGAGCTTGAGTTGATGCACCGGGCCATGGGGTTCGCGACGCTGGCCCTGGTCACCCTGGCGCCGCTGCTGATCGTGGTGGCCGCGGCGGACCCGCTGGGACACGGCGGCTTCGCGGGGTGGCTGGTGGACGGCATGGCTCTGAACGGCCGGTCCGCCGACGCGCTCGCGCATGTCTTCGGCCCGAGCCGCAAGGTGATCAGCACCACCAGTGCGCTGAGCCTCGCGCTGCTCGCGTTTTTCGGCATGTCCTTCGCCTCCAGCGTGCAGAACGGCTACGAACGGATCTGGAAAACGGCCGCCGCTCCTTGGCACCACCTCTGGCGGCACGCGATCTGGCTGATCATGCTGATGGCGTACCTCTACGCGCAGGTACAGACCCGGACCGTGCTGGAGGGCCCGCCCCGCATCCTGCTCAGCATGGGGGTCGGCCTCCTGTTCTTCTGGTGGGGACCGCACTTCCTGCTCAACCGCCAGGTGCCCTGGCGCTATCTGCTGCCCGGTGCGCTCGCCACGATGGCGGGCCTGGTGGGCCTGCGCGGCTTCTCCTATCTGGTCTTCACCCCGCTCCTGGTCACCAACGCGATCAGCTACGGCCCGGTCGGCACGGTCCTGGTGGTGGAGTCCTGGCTGGTCGGTGTGGGGTTCGTCGTCTACGGCGGAGCGCTCCTGGGACGGCTCATCTGCGAGTGGCTCGGACACCTCGACAAGCCGCCGGACCCGCCGGGCCGGACGGCGAGGGCGCCGACGGACCGCGGGCAGGGGCCCTCGGCTCTGCGCTCCTAGCCCGGGAACATGGGCGAGGGCCCGGCCGCTCCCCTGCGACCGGGCCCCTCCACACAGGTTCAGCGGTGGCTGAACCAGCTGGCGGCCGAGGTGGCCTTGTTTGTCGTAGTCGAAGAGGGCCTGGTTCTCCCAGCCGTTGCCGGAGGTGGAGTCGGTCGGGTCCCAGCCTTTGCCGGTGACCGCGGTCCAGGTCGCCTCCCAGTAGAAGACGCCGAGGCCCTTGCTGCCCGGGACGGCCTCCACGATGTTCGCGACGGCGTTCATCCAGGCCAGCTGGCCTGCCTCGGTGGCCGGGTAGCCGGTAACCAGCTCTCCGGTGGTGTCGATCTGGTTGCACAGGGCGCCCTGACGGCGCTGCGCCGGGCGGGCCGCCGGGTGCCAGACGTCTCCGTGGGCGGCTTCGACGACTCCGTCGCGGCGACGGAGGCCACCCCCGCCCTCACCACGATCCGCCAGCCCTACGACCGCATCTCCTCCGAGATGGCACGGGTGCTGCTGGCACAGATCGGCGGCGAGGACCCGGCGGCGGTCATTCTGCCGACGGAGCTGGTGAAGCGGGACTCGACGTAAGGACTCCGTGGGGGCACGCCGGCCGGCGGCACGGCCGCCGGCGCGTCCTCGGCCCCGGCCGGCCCGGCAACCGGTCAGGATCGAAGAAGCCGTTTCCCCCTCCCCCGCCCTAGCGTGAGTTCACCGACGAAATCCGTCGGCCCACCACTGCGGAGGAGCACGCCATGACCGCCGGCCTCAAGACGATCATCTACCCCGTCAAGGACATCGCCCGGGCGAAGGCCCTGTTCAGCGCCCTGCTGCAGGTCGAGCCGTACGCGGATGCGCCGTACTACGTCGGCTTCAAGGACGCCGGACAGGACGTCGGCCTCGACCCCAACGGACACGCGAAGGGCCTCACCGGCCCGGTGCCGTACTGGCACGTCGACGACATCCGGGGCCGGCTCGCCGCCTTGGTGGACGCGGGTGCGGAGGTGGTGCAGGACGTTCAGGACGTCGGCAACGGCCGGCTGATCGCCTCACTGAAGGACGCCGACGGCAATCTGGTCGGACTGCTCCAGGACCCGCCTGCCTGACCAGCGCCAAGCTCCATGCACCCGCATTCATTGCACAGTCAACTAACGGCTGATTCGGTGTTACCGTGCAGGTATGGCAGTGAATACGGCCGAGTCCCGGCTCGAGGAGCGATGGCGCGACATCCTCTGCGTGCATGCCCGCACGATGTGCGAGATCGACCGGGCCCTGCACCCGCACGGCCTGGGCGCGAGCGATTTCGAGGTGCTCGACATCCTCGCGTCCGAGGCGCCCGGCGAGGGCGACCAGTGCCGGGTGCAGAACCTCGCAGGACGGGTCCATCTCAGCCAGAGCGCGCTGTCCCGGCTCATCGGCCGACTGGAGAAGGACGGCCTGGTGGAGCGTTCCGTATGCACGGAGGACCGGCGCGGGGTGTATGTCGCCCTCACGGACAAGGGCCGCGACCTGCACACCGAGGTGCTCCCACTGCAACGTGAGGTGCTGGCCCGGCTGCTGGGCGGCCGGGCCGCGACCCACGGTTCTTCCTAGGGCTCGTGTCGAGCCCTAGCCGTCACAGCTGTGCGGTCGTCTGCTCCCCGGCCGCGCTGCCTGCGAGCCACTCGGACCAGCTCAGGTTGAACGCTGCGTAGCCGTTGTCGGCCGAGGCCTTGCCACGGGGCGAGCCCGTGACGGTGACCGGGTCGCCCTGCTTGACCTGGCCGTAGAACCACTTGGCGTCCGACATGGACAGATGGACGCAGCCGTGCGAGCCCCGGGCGCTGCCGCTGCCCGGGTTGGGGTCGCCGGTCGAGTAGTGCACGTAGGTGCCGGACTGGGTCAGGTGGACGTCCCAGGGCAGCGTCAGGTCGTAGAAGTTCGGGCTGCTCTTGTCACAGCTGATGCCGACGCTGCAGGAGGTCATGTGGACCTTCTCCTGCTTGTCGATGACGGCCATCGTGCCGTCCCACGTCGGGTACTGGGCGCTGCCCGCATTGATCGACAGGGTGCGCACCAGCTTGCCGTTGCGGGTCACCTTCATGGTGTGGCCGGTCACCGAGACATCCGCGCGCACGTCGTCGCCGATGGTGAAGGTGTGCGTGTAACCGTGCACGCCGTAGCGCCCGTTGCCGTTGCTGACGCCCTTCAGGTCGGCGTCGATCTTCACCTTGGTGCCGGAGGGCCAGTACGTCTTCGGCCGCCAGTCGGCGCGCCGGTCGCCCATCCAGTGCCAGGCACCGGCCACCGGCTGCGAGGCACTCACCTTCATGTGCTTCTCGACGGTGGCCCGCGCCTTGGCCGCCACCGGGTTGGTGAAGATCACCGAGATCGGCATGGCCACACCGACCGTGGTTCCCGTCTGCGGTGTGATCGTGTCCAGCAGCATCGGCGGCCCCGCGGGCTTCGTCGGTGACGGCGAGGCACTCGCGCTCGCCTTGCCCGCCTTTCCGTCGTCCGCGCTCGCCTTGCTGCTGCCGGCTCCACCGCAGGCACTCGTACCCGCCAGCACCGCGACCGTGACGAGTGCGATCCCTATGCCCTTGCGCCGTCCCACGAACTGCCCCGCTCTCTCGCTCCTCGGCCCCGAGGGGCCTGCTTCCCTGTCAGACAGTTACGACACGGGTGGCAGTTGCATCAGACGGGCAGATCTTTAGTGATCCATGTCACGCCGGCGCGGAACCTCGCAGTCACTCAGGCGCGAGCCTCGCAGTCACTCAGGCGCGGACCCTCGCAGCATGAACGCGATCACGTCGTCCAGCCCGTGCTCGTCCACCTCGGGGGGCAGCATGCCGGTCACCGCGAGGTCGGCGTAGCCGTGCAGGGCCGCGAACACCGGAAGGCCGACGCGCTCCATCGGGCCCTCCCGCACCTCGCCCTGGGCCTGCCCCTCGCCGATCAGCCGCACGACCAGGTCCGACCAGCGCTGCTCGGCCGCGCGCAGCCCCTCGGAAGCCTCCGGATCGTGCTTGATCGAGTACATGAGGTCGAGCAGCTCGGCGTTGTCCCGGGCGAAACCCACATACGCCCGCACCATCGCGTCGAGCCGCTTCGCGAATGCCTCTCCGACGCCGTCCTGCGAGGCCGCGAGGACGGCGGTCAGGCGCTCGAACCCGGTCAGCGCGAGCGCGTCCAGCAGCGCCTGCTTGTCCTTGAAGTGGCGGCTCGGCGCGGCATGGCTGACGCCGAGGTCGCGGGCGAGTTCGCGCAGGGACAGCGCGGTCGGCCCCTTCTCGCGGAGCGTGTCCTCGGCACGGGTCAGCAGGGCGGCGCGGAGGTCTCCGTGGTGATAGCGGCGGTTGCGGGTGTGCATGGGCGTCAGTGTATCGGTCATGTTTGTGCCGCCTACATTGTTGTCGCCGTCACCATTGTTGTCATTGACAGCATTGTTGGCGCCGCCTACATTGGCGGTCATGACTACTTCACCCAGCAAGTGGAACGTGACCGACATCCCCGACCAGACCGGCCGCACCGCCGTCGTGACCGGCGCCAACAGCGGGCTCGGCATCGCCACCGTCGAGGCGCTGGCCGGTGCCGGTGCACATGTGGTGCTCGCGGTACGGGACGTCAAGCGCGGCGAGGCCGCCGCCGCGGGTGTGCGAGGGAGCGTGGAGGTGCGCCGGCTCGATCTCGCCGATCTCACCTCGGTGCGCGAGTTCGCCGCCGGCTGGCAGGGCGGCCTCGATCTGCTCATCAACAACGCCGGTGTCATGAACATCCCGGAGGCGGCCACCCAGGACGGCTTCGAGATGCAGTTCGGCACCAACCACCTGGGGCACTTCGCCCTGACGAACCTGCTGCTGCCGCACATCACCGACCGGGTGGTGACGGTGTCGTCCGGTGCGCACAAGATGCCGGGCAGCCCGCGGATCCACTTCGACAACCTCAACCTCACCGGCGAGTACGCACCCATGAAGGCGTACAGCCAGTCCAAGCTGGCCAACCTGCTCTTCACCCTCGAACTGCAGCGCCGCCTCGCCGAGTCGGGCTCGCCCGTACGCGCCCTGGCCGCCCACCCCGGCTATGCCGCAACGAACCTCCAGAGCCATGACGGCAGCGCCCTGCGACGCGCCCTCATGCGGGTCGGCAACCGCTTCATGGCCCAGGACAGCAGGGCCGGCGCGCTGCCCACGCTGTACGCCGCCGTACAGGACCTGCCCGGTGCGAGTTACGTCGGCCCCGACGGCCTCGGTGAGATGCGCGGCGCCCCGACCCTGGTCGGCCGCTCACCGGCGGCCAGCGACCCGGCGACCGCCCGCCGACTGTGGACGGTCTCCGAGGAGCTCACCGGGGTGACCTTCCCGCAGCCGGCCTCGATCCCGGCCTAGCCCGCCATCAGGTCGTTCTCGACGGCGGGTGCCACCCGGTCGAACCAGACCTGCGTCTGCGCCGGTTCGAGTACGCGGTCCAGTTCCAGCGTGGGCGTCATGTGCTCGAAGACCCGGCCGAGTCCCATGCCGAAGGTGCCGTTGGGCGGATGCAGGACGAGCACGCGGGTGCCGTCGAGCGGTTCGATGTCGGCCGGAACGCCCTCGGGGTACACATAGCCGCCGTGCCCGTCGAAGAGGCGGAAGCGGCGTATCGCGGGATCGCTCCTTCCCAGGTTCGGATCGCCGTCGGTGGCCGCCTCGACCCATGAGGGTGCGGGGCGCTCGCCCGCGACCAACCCCTGCCCGGGATCGCCGATCAACCGGTCGGCGAGGAGGGTGTGCAGCTGCAAGTTGTCCCCGATGCCGCCCATCGTCAGGGCGTATCCCCTGCGGGTACGCGGGTCCAGGACGAGCAGCGGCTCGTCGTCGAGGACCGCGGCCAACTGCCCGACCCAGGCGGCGCGTTGTGAACGGTCGGCGACCACGGCGGCGCGCTCGCGCAGTTCGGTCTTGACCGGGGCGGCGACGGCCGTGCGGAAAGGGCCGCGGGCGAGGAGTGTGGTCAGCGCCTTGAGCCAGTCCTCCATATCGAACCACGACATGGCCATCCGGGTCAGGAACCCTTCGTCGACGTCCCGCCGGGCCGGCTTGCCGAGGGTCTTCACCATCCGGTCGCAGCTCGCGCTCACCGGCTCCGGCAGCGGCCTCCACCGGGTCGCCCTGGCCCAGAACTCCGGCACCGCCGCGTTGAGCATCATGGCTTCCGAGGCCCGTTGCGGCAGTACGTCGACCAGGGCCATGGGCGAGCCGCCCCACTCCACGCACGCCCCCGCCAGCACGGCCGTCATGGCGTAGTCGCCCTGCAGGCCGCGCAGCCACGGGGCAAGGGCCTCGATCACCGCGGTCGCGCTCTCGGGACCGCCGGCGCGGGCGGCCTCGCCGAGCCGGCGCATGGCCTCGCGGTATCCGGGGCCGGAGCGGGACCTCATCTGGGCGACGAGGTCGTCGACGAGCCGGGTGATCTCTGTGGGCACGGCCGCACGCCAGCAAGCACCCCGGGCGGGCCGTGATCAGGGACCGCTTCCCGCGGCCGGGTCCGGCTCCCCCGGCCGGTCCTGGCGGGGCCTGCGATCCGCCGGTCTGCGGGGCGGGATCGGCGTCGACGCGAAGGCGCGCGGCCCCGTCCACAGGGCGGGTACCGCGTCGCAGCGGCGGCACATCTCGTAGGCGATCGCCTCGTAGTTGACGCGCCAGCCCTGGAAGTGCGGCCAGGCGTCGGCGACGCTGCGTTCGGCGTGGAAGCCTGCCGTCTCCAGCATCGCGACGGCGGCCTCGAACTCGACGTAGGTGAGATGCAGGGCGGCGTCCGGAGCGGGATCGGGGTCGAAGGGGAAGCGCTGGACGCGGGCGATGTCGCGCAGCGCGGTGAAGCCGGCCCGCAGCACCAGGCGGGCCTCCGGCGGGGCGGTGCGCGGGGTGAGCGCCAGTTGTATGGCCGCTGCGTCCATCACGGCGACCAGGCCCACCAGCCAGTGTCGGTAGGGCCGGGGCGAGCGGAACGCCATCAGGACGGGGTACGTGGAGTGGCTCTCGCCTATGTCGGAGGCCAGCCGCTCCCAGGACCGGTACAGCTCCGGCAGCGCGGTCTCGGTGTCGACCAGCCACTGCCTGGCAAGGATCTCCGGGCCCCAGGCGGGCTCGCCGGCCCGGGACTGCAGCAGGGTCACCTCCAGCTCGCGTCGGTTGTAGGCGGCGTAGAGCGTGGGCAGGTAGGCGATCTGCAGGGCGATCAGGACCGGTCCTGTGGCAGCGGCGACGAAGTCGAGCGCGGACAGCCGCAGCCGGGCGCCGCTGGCGAAGCCGAGGGTGAGCAGGCTGGAACCCGCCTCCCGGAAGGAACTGCCCCAGGACAGCCCGGACACGGCGTGCAGCAGCAGCCCGAAGCCGGCCAGCGCTCCGCCGAGCCAGGTCGCGAGCATGCCGATCAGGATCAGCGGGGCCAGCCAGGTCTGTGCGCGGTCGACGGCGCCGTAGCCGCCGCGTAGCGCGGCCAGCCGCAGCAGGCGGCGCAGTACCCACCACAGCCGGTACACCAGCATCGAGTAGAGCCCTCGCGGCACCACCAGGGTTCGCACCACGCTCCCGGCCATGACCGCCAGCAGCAGCCCGCCGACCACGCCGGAGATCCACGTCATGCGGCCATTGTGGACCGCTCCCGCCTGTGGTGATCAGTTACGGCCGCGGAGGCGGAGGACCGGGTGGGTCAGCACCGCGGAGACCATGGGCACGCAGCCGTACTTCTCGCGGCAGGCCGCCACCAGGGGGCGGACACTCCGCCGCGGGCACCTCCTGCGTGATGAGGTCCCGAGGCTGCGGACCGGAGGGTCGGCGGGGGCCGGACAGGGGCAGGCAGCACCGCGGAGACCATGGGCACGCAGCCGTACTTCTCGCGGTGGGCCGCCACCAGGGGCCGACGCTCGACGGTCAGTCGCTCAGGCCGCGGTACGAGACGGGCCGGTGCTCGCCCTCCAGGACGGCGACGCGCACCCTCTGCGGGCGGCCGCCGCGCGCCGAGAGCCGGGACACGTGAAGGGACGGTTCCCCGGGCCCTATTCGGCGCCGAAGTCGGGAAGCGTGAGCGTCCCGTCCTCGGCCAGCGGGAAACCGGGGTTGTGGGCGATCTCCCAGGCGTGGCCGTCCGGGTCGACGAAGGCGCCGGAGTAGAAGCCGATGGCGTTGGTGGCCGCAGGCTTGGTGATGGTTCCGCCGGCCCGCTCGACGGCGGCGAGCAGTGCGTCGGCCTCCGCCTCCGAACGGACGTTGTGCGCGAGGGCGATCCCGCCGAAACCCCCGGCGGCTCGGGGCTCCAGGCCGCAGTCCCGGGCGAGTTTCTCGCGGCTCCACAGGACCAGCCCCAGACCGCCCGCCTGGAAGAAGACGGTCTCCTCGACCTCCTGGCCCCGCCAGCCCAGCGCCTCGTAGAAGCGCTTGGCGCGGGCGAGATCGGACACTCCCAGCGTGATCAGTGTGATGCGCTGTTCCATACGATCACGTTACTTCGGCCGCCCACGTCTCACTCCTGACGCAGCAGATCCCGTACGGCGGCGAAGGCGGCCTCGGCCGTCGGGAACGGGCCCACCTGCTCAAGGTCAAGGATGTGTCGACCCGCGGGGGGATGCTCAACCCGGGCAAGAGCCTGTGGTGCTCCAGGAACGCTTGCCGCTCAAGGAGACAGGCTCGATGAAATGCCACGATCCGCCGTGTTCTGCGGGCAGTCGCCGCGCGTCCGGGAGCGGCGCGGCGGCCGCAGCGGTCGTATCGTCTGGCACGGTGCGGGCGCCCGGGCATGAGCGGGGACGGCGCCGTTCATCTCCCGGGCCCGGCGCCTTCCCCCGTCTCACTCGCCGACCCTCAGGGCCGGACCAGCAGCGTGCGTACGCCCTCGGAGGTGAGGGTCAGCGGGTGCTCGGACCCGGCGTCGATGGTGAGCGACAGATCGTCGGCGGGCCACTGCGAGGCCAGAGCACCGAGCGGCACCAGACGGTAGCGGGAGACGAACGGCAGCAGCCCGGCCATCTCCCCCTCCGAGGTGAACACGGGCACCACCGGGTCGCCGCCCGGCTGCTCCAGGACCGGCAGCGCCACCGCGCTCGGATCGACTGCATCCTCCTGGCTTGCGTCGTCGGGCACGGGAACGAGCACCTCACTGCCGGCGAGCGTGTCCAGCGCCGCCGTGTCCTCGGTGTTCACGGCCAGCGCGTCCAGCGCCTGCCGGGCAGGTGTGGTGGTGTGGTCGTTGGCAGGTATCTCCATGGCAGATCCCCTGGTAGCGGCGGTCGTACGGCCCGCCCGGGACAAGATCGGCCCCCGGCACGGTCCTGCTCGCGTACCCGATCCCGACCAGCCCATTCATCCGTTCCCCGGGAATTCACCAGGGTGGTTGCCTCAGGGAATCAGCGGAATGTCCTGCGAGGGCAGCCCGAGGCGGTCGCAGCCGACCCGGCGGGTCAGGGGCTCGGCCATGCTCGCTCCCACGTGCGTCCAGTACGTGGCCGCGTCCCGGAAGTAGCGCTGCATCCGCTCGCCGTCGCGGGCGTGCCGGGAGCCGGCCGTGCGGAAGAGGATGCCCTGCAGCACGTCCCAGGCCGCGCGCCCGGCGTTCAGGAACATCAGCGCGAGCCGGTTGTCCTCGACGACGGTGAAGGGTGCCTCGCCGGTGACGTTGCGTCGGCAGGTCTCCATCCAGTCCTGCGCGGTCTGCCGCAGCGCCGCCTCGGCCATGTCGATGATGCCGAGCGCCTCGCCGAGGTGGCGCTGGTAGTCGTGCAGGTCGGCACGGGTGCGCTCGGGTTCCAGGGTGAGGGGGCGGGCGGCGACGATCCGGGCGTACTCGTCCGCGGCGGCGTACGCGGTGCCGATCATGATGGCGGCCAGCTCGCCGTGGAAGAAGCTCGGTGCCCGCCCGGCGTACATCGGGTTGCCGTGCAGTTCCGAGCCGACGCTGCCGCCCTCGACCGGCAGGTCGAGCAGGAAGGCCTCGCGGGTGAGGTACGCCGGGATGCGGGCCTGCTCCATGTGGATGCTGTTGGAGCCGCTGCCGCGCAGGCCGAGCACGCCGTGCCAGTCGTCGAGCATCGTCCACACCGAGCGCGGCGCGACGAACAGCACGGGCGGTCCCGGTGCCTCGCCCGGTGCGGCCGGGGCGCGCAGGGTCTGGCCGACGTAGTGCGTGGAGTAGGGAGCGCCGGAGGAGTACGGCCAGGTGCCGTCCAGGACCACGTGGCCGTCGCCGTCGGGCTGTGCGACCCCGACGGGTACGGCGGTGGAGGCGGCCCGGAAGTCTCCGTCGGCACCGAAGATCTCGTCCTGCGCCCGCTCGTCGAAGAGGGAGGCGACCTGGAGCACATGGGCGGCGGTCAGCGAGAGTGCCCATCCGGTGGAGGGGCAGCCGCGGGCGATCTCGGTGACCACACGGTAGAAGACCGGCAGGCCGAACTCGTAGCCGCCGTAGCGCCGCGGCTGGAGCATCCGGTAGAAGCCGGCCTGGAGGAAGTCGTCGTGGGTGTCCTTGGGGTAGTGGGTCAACCGCTCGGTCTCCGGCTGACGTTCGAGCAGGACGGGCCTGAGCGCGACGGCGCGCTCGATGATGTCGTCTTCGGTGAGGTCGGGTTCGGGAGCGGCGAGCACGGTGCCTCCTGACGGGTGGGGCCGTCGGTCACGTCACGCGACAGAGGTGATTGAACACGGCAAGTGCCCTGTGGGTACCGACCGGATAAGGCCAACGTCGCCCGGGACTCAGCCGAGCAGACGGCACGGCAGCGCCCGCTCCTCGGCGCCGCCCCGCCCGTCCGGCTCCACCCGGTACACCTGGGCGCCCGCCGCCCGCGTCACCGTCTCCGTCAGCTGCCCGTCCACGAACAGCGCGCCCACCCCGTCGTCCAGCGCCCATCCGGCGGGCAGCGAGCCGTCGGCGACCGCCGCACGGTACGAGGGGCGGCGGCCCGGCTCGCTGTCGTAGTGCGGGCAGACCGAGCCGGGCAGCAGGCCAAGGCCCTCCGGCAGGAAGGTGAGGGGGCCGAAGGAGTCGGTGTGCGAGCCCTCGGCCCAGCAGTTGGCGCCGGCGCTGATGCCGCACAGCAGGGTGCCCCGGTCGTAGGCCTCGCGCAGCAGCCGGTCCACGCCGTGCGTGCGCCACACCGCCAGCATGTTCGCGGTGTTGCCGCCACCCACGTACACGACGTCCTGCGCCAGCACGAACGCCCGCAGGGCTTCGTCGTCCAACTCCCGCCGGAACAAGGGCAGTACGGTCGGCTCACCGGTGTGGCGTGACCGGAAGACGTCGTAGAAGCGTTCGATGTACGCGGGGGCGTCCCCGCTGGCGGTGGGTACGAAGCACACCCGGGGCCGGGCCGTGCGGGCGTGGCGCAGCAGCCAGTCGTCGAGCAGGCCGTCGTCGTCGAGGCTGAAGCCGCCGCCGAGGAGGGCCAGTCGATGCTGTCGCACGGGAGGGACGGCCACGAGAGCGCCTCCTGACGGGTGGGGTGTCCGGACACCTTGTCGTGTCCTGCGTCGGGTGCGCAATCGCATATCGCCACCGAGCGACCGGGACCGGGACCGGCCGATGAGCGGCGCCGGGCAGCAGGTCAGCTCGGTGGCCGGTGCTCGGATGAGGGCGAGGGCTCTCCGGCCCACCGGTGCAGGGCGGCTTCCAGGCCGGTGGGGTCGGCGTTGTCGCAGGCCCAGGCGACCACACCGTCCGGGCGTACCAACACCCCGGTCGGCGTGGCGTGTTCGTCGCTCACGCTGCGCACTCGCCCGGCCCAGTCCGCGGCGAGGCGGGCGAACGCGCCGTCCGCAGTGCGGTCGAGCAGCAGGAACCCCCCGCCGTGACCGTGGTCGACCAGCCGGGAACCGTCCGCGAGCCACAGATCGGGCACGTACCGTCCGACCAGCGGATGGCCGCCGGGCAGGTCGATGCGCTGGGTGACGCCGGAGATCTTCTTGACGGCATGGGTCGTCCCGGCGGGAGTGTTCAGCAGGTCGGCGACGACCGTGCGCAGCGCGGCCGACTTGGGGTCTCCGCGCAGCACGCCGATCTGGGCCCGCGCCCAGTCCAGCACCCAGGCGCCGAGCGGGCGGCGCTCGGCGTCGTAGGTGTCGAGCAGCCCGTCGGGTGCCCATCCGGCGACCACGGCGCCCAGCTTCCAGCCGAGGTTCATCGCGTCGCCGAACCCGAGGTTGAGTCCCTGCCCGCCGAACGGCGCGTGCACGTGCGCGGCGTCGCCGGCCAGCAGCACCCGCCCCGCCCGGTAGGCCGCGGCCTGGCGGGCGTTGTCGCTCCAGCGGGTCGCGGTGCCGCGCAGCGCGGTCAGCGTGACGTCGGTGCCCGAGACACGGCGCAGACTGGTCTGCAGCCCTTCAAGGGTGACCGGCTGCGCGGGGGTCCGCGCCCCGCGCGGGAGAGGCCGGGCGTGGGGGCGGTCGGCCGCAGCGCTGTCGAACTCCACGGTGACCACCCGCCCGGGCTGCGGTCCGTAGCGGTAGGCCCCCTGGGCGGACCACACCCATCCGTCCGCGAGCTGCTCCGGATCGGCGATGTCGACGACCGCCAGGTGTCCGGTGAGTTCGGGGTCGGTGCCGGGGAAGTCGATGCCGGCGAGGCGGCGCACTGTGCTGCGCCCGCCGTCGCACCCGACCAGCCATCCGGTGCGCACGGTGCCGGCGGTGGTGCCGACGAGCACGCTCTCGCCGGTGTCCTCGAGCGCAGTGACCTCCACCCCGCGTCGCACCGGCACGCCGAGCCGGGCGACATGGTCGGCCAGCAGGGCCTCCAGCTCACGCTGCGGCACCATCCTCGCTCCGTCGACCGCGGTGTGTGCGGCGAGGTCGGGATCGGACCAGTCCACGAGGTCGGCGTCGAGGACCATCCCCGCGAAATGCCCGGTGAACCGCGCCTCGCGCGCTCGCCGGCCGCCACCGGGGTGCTGGGCGCCGTCCGCCCGGGTGAACGATCCCAGCCGCTCGAGGATCTCCCGCTGCACCTGTTCGGCGGCGTGCAACAGCCCCCGGCGATCGAGTGCCTCGGCCGTCGGCACGTTGATCGCCCCCGCCTTCATCCCCTCGTCCGGCTCGGCCAGTCGCTCGAGCACCTGCACCCTCGCTCCGGAGAGCGCCAGCTCCGCGGCGAGCACGAGGCCCACCGGCCCGGCTCCCACCACGGTCACGTCCATGTCCTGCTTCACATTCATCATCACGAACGCTGTTCTATGTACGAACAGCGTTCGTGTCAAGTTATGATGGGCGAGTGAACCCGAGAGAGCGACGTGCGGCACGCCACCAGCCGCCGAATCCCGAGGCCGAAGGCAGCCCCAGGCCACGGCGCCGCAAGGCCCCGATCACCGTGGAACAGGTCGTCGACACCGCGCTGGCCCTCATCACCACCGAGGGCTACGAGGCCCTGACCATGCGGCGGCTGGCGGGTGCGCTCGACACCGGCCCCGCCTCGCTCTACGCCCACGTGGTCAACAAGGCCGACCTCGACGAACTGCTCATCGGGCGGTTGTGCGCCGAACTCGTCCTGCCCGAGCCCGACCCCGCGGCCTGGCGGGAGCAGATCCGCGGTGTGTGCACCCAGATACGCGACCAGTACCTGAAGTACCCCGGGATCTCCCGCGCCGCACTCGCCATGGCTCCCACCAACCTCGAGACCCTGCGTGTCACGGAAGGAATGCTGGCGATCCTGCTCGCCGGGGGCGTCGCCCCGCAGAGCGCCGCCTGGGCCATCGACGCCCTCCTGCTGTACGTGGCCGCCTACTGCCTCGAGGCATCGATCGTGCGTCGGCGCTCGGCAGACGACGACGCCGTCTGGGTGGTCGACCGCGACGAACTGCTACGCCGGTTCAGCGCCCTGCCTGCTGGCACCTTCCCGCACATCACCCGCCACGCCGGCGAGCTCACCGCAGGCGAGGGACACGACCGGTTCGACTTCACCCTCGCTGTGATGATCGACGGTCTCGTCCGCCACTGAAGCGTGCTGTCCAAGGCCGTCGGCAGGTCGACGGCCTTGGCGACGCGCCTCAGGGGACCAGTCGCGGCAGCGGTGGCGTGGCGGGCCGGGTGCCGTGGCGGATGTACCACTCGGTGGACAGCAGCCGGGCGCGCTCGGACGGCGGCAGCGCGGCCAGCCGGCCGGGCAGGGCGCCCCGCTCCACCTCACTGCGATGGGCCAGCACGGCCGTCATCTTCCGCTCGGTCCACGGCCCGACATCGACGACGGCAGCGACCCACGCGTCCGGCACACTGAACATTTCCCTTCCCGGCCGCAGCAGCGCGCCGCCCAAGGCGCGGGCGGCGGACTCGGGATGCGTGGCGAGATAGAGCGCACTCGGCCGCCAGGGCGCACCGGCCTCGGGATACAGCTGCCCCCACCCGGCGGCCTCCACTGCCGGCACCGTCAGCCGGTGGGTCTGAACATGATCCGGATGCCCGCTCAACCCGCCGTAACCGTCGTGCGTGACAACGACCTCCGGCCGGAACTCCCTGATGTGCGCCACCAGCCGCCCCACCGCCTGGTCCAGCGGTGCGTCGCACAGCCGCGCGGCCCCGGGCGCCGACTCCGGCACCCGCGCGTCGGCGTACCCGAGCATCCGCGGCTTCCCGGCCCCGAGCACCCGCAACGCCTCCTCCAACTCCCCGGCCCGCCAGGTCCCCTCGGTCCAGGTCGCGGTGACGACAGCGGTCCGGGCCCCGGAGTCCGCGTGCTGCGCGAGCACGCCTCCCGCGGAAAGGGATTTGTCGTCCGGGTGCGCGAAAACCGCGAGGAGGCTGGGCAGGGGCACGGTGGATTCCTTTCCGGGGGCAGCCGGGTCGCGCTACGTCGGTGGTTCACCGACGCCCGGGCGGGTCTTCGCTCACCCCGCCTCGCCCAGCAGTTCGGCGACGGTGGTCACGCGGATCAGCGGCCGGTACAGGTCCATGATCTGCAGCGCCTTGGTGTGCGAGTCGTCGTCCGCGCCCGCGCAGGCGTCGGCGGCGACGAGCACCTCGACACCGGCGTCGGCGGCTGTGAGCGCGGTGGACAGGACGCAGCAGTCCGTGCTGACGCCGGCCAGGACCAGGCGTTTCTCGGGGCCGAGGTGCCGGGCGAGTTCCGGGGTCCACTTGCCGAAGGTCGCGGCGTCGACGACATGGCTCGCGTGAGGCTTGAACTCGTCGGCCAATTGCCAGAGCCGGGCGTCCGGCGGCTGGAGGGCGAAGGGCCACTGCTCGTAGTAGGCCTGCCAGGCGCCGTCCGGCTTCGCGGGCGCCAGGAAGCGGGTGAAGGCGACCCGGTCGCCGTAGGCCGGCAGCAGGCGTCGTACTCCTGCCGCGGCCTCGGAGAAGCGGGGGGTGGCCCAGGGGCTGTCGGGGTCGGCGAAGACGCGCTGCATGTCGATGACGGCGAGCAGTCCGGTGGCGGACGGGGTCATGCGATCGGCACCTCCTCCCCCGCGGCCGGGCTCGGCGCTTCGGCCTCCTGGGCGCGGACGCGGGGGCGGCCCAGGGCCAGGGTGCCGAGGAAGGCGAGTGCGAGGGCGGCGAGGACGCCGAGGTTGGCGTAGGCCCAGGCGCCGGACTTCCCGCCGAGGCCGAACGGTTCGAGGAGGTAGCCCTGCCAACTGAGCCAGCCGGCGGCGGAGTTGGTGACCAGGCCCCAGCCCAGCGCGGTGGCGGCGAGGGTGAGGAGCAGCGGGGCGGGCGGTACGTCGCCGTAGCGGCCCGCGGGGCGGTAGAGGTCTGCCTCGTCGTAGTCGCGGCGGCGCAGGGCGAGGTCGGCGAGCATGATGCCGCACCAGGCGGCGATGGGAACACCGAGCGTGGTCAGGAAGCCCATGAACTGGCCGAGGAAGTCACCGGCGAAGAAGACGATGTAGATCGAGCCGGCGATCATCAGGACGCCGTCGACGAAGGCGGCCACATAGCGGGGGATCCTGATGCCTGCCGACAGCAGGGCCAGGCCCGAGGAGTAGATGTCGAGGACCGCGCCGCCGACCAGGCCGAGCACCGCGACCACGGCGAACGGGACCAGGAACCAGGTGGGCAGGAGGGTGGTGAGGGCGCCGATCGGGTCGGCGGCCACGGCCGTGTCGAGTTTCGTGGAGGAGCCGGCCAGCAGCAGTCCGAAGACCAGCAGGAGAAGCGGGGCCACGGATGCCCCGAAGGTGGTCCAGCCGATCACTCCCCGGCTCGACGAACTGCGCGGCAGATAGCGGGAGTAGTCGGCGGCGGCGTTGACCCAGCCGAGGCCGAAGCCGGTCATCATGAACACCAGCGCGCCGATGAACTCCTGGGCGGAGCCCGCCGGGAGGGCGCTGACGGTGCTCCAGTGGATGTGGTCGGCGACCAGCACGATGTAGACGACGGTCAGGACGCCCGTCACCACGGTGATGACGGTCTGCAGCCGCATGATCAGGTCGAAGCCCATCACACCGCCGACGACGGTGAGTGCGCCGACCACGACCAGTGCGACGACCTGGGTCCCGGTGCCGCCTCCCCAGCCGAGCCGTCCGAAGACGGTGGCGGTCGCCATGGTGGCCAGGGCGCACAGCACCGTCTCCCAGCCGACGGTGAGCACCCAGGAGATCACCGAGGGCAGGCGGTTGCCGCGCACCCCGTACGCGGCGCGGCTCAGGACCATGGTCGGCGCCGAGCCGCGCTTGCCGGCCACCGCGATGAACCCGCAGAGCAGGAACGAGAAGACGATGCCGATGACGCCCGCGGTCAGCGCCTGCCAGAAGGAGATCCCGAAGCCGAGCGCGAAGGCGCCGTAACTCAGGCCCAGGATGGAGACGTTGGCGCCGAACCAGGGCCAGAACAGGGTCCGCGGGGTGCCCTTGCGCTCGGCGTCGGCGATGACGTCGAGGCCGTGCGTCTCCACCTGGAGCTGCCGGCCCGCGGCTCTGTTGTCGGGGGTGTCCGGGGAGTCTGCCATCGTCGTCCTACCTGTCCGGGCGGGTGTTGCCCGAAGCCTTGTCGGCGCAGGTCGGGGCGTCAAGGCCGCACCGGACGGGTGTGCCGGACGCGACTGCGCACAGGGGCGCGATCCCGTGAACCGCACGGGCGGCCTCGTCCGATGAAGGGCGAACAGGAAAGATCCCGGTACCCGTTCGGGCACCGGGACCCTCAGAACCGGATCGATGACCGCCCTTCGCCTTCGCCTTGTCCGCGGTGATGGCCGTGCTGTGCCTGCACGCTCAGCACGCCCGGGACTGCGGCGGGCGGACCTGGGCGAAGGTGTAGGTGCCCGGCTGGTCAGGCC
This sequence comes from Streptomyces sp. NPDC001604, assembly GCF_042893475.1. Lineage (NCBI taxonomy): Bacteria > Bacillati > Actinomycetota > Actinomycetes > Kitasatosporales > Streptomycetaceae > Streptomyces > Streptomyces sp. NPDC001604. The sequence goes on from NZ_JBIAUY010000003.1 coordinate 115,576, forward strand.
GTCGTCTCGGAGCGTTCCGGCGCGGTCCAGTGGGTGTGGAAGGTGCCGGGGCAGTCGGTGCGGTGGTAGGTGTGGGCGCCGAAGTAGTCGCGCTGGCCCTGCAGGAGCGCGGCGGGCAGGCGGTCGGCGCGCAGGGTGTCGTAGTGGGCGAGAGCTGCGGAGAAGGCGGGGACGGGGATGCCGCGCCGGGCGGCAGAGGCGATGATCTCCCGCCAGGGCACCTGCGCGTCGGTGATCTCCATGGCGAACTCCATCTCGCCGAGCAGGCTGACCAGGTCGCGGTCGAAGGCGTAGGCGGCGCGGATGCGGTCGAGGAAGGAGGCGCGGATGATGCAGCCGCCGCGCCAGATCCGGGCGACGGTGCCGAGGTCGATCTTCCAGCCGTACTCGGCGGCCGCGTCCTGGATCATCTTCCAGCCCTGGTCGTAGGCGATGACCTTGGACGCGTACAGGGCGTGCTCGACCTGTGAGGTGAAGCGTTCGGCCTCGGTGCGGCTGAGCGGGGGCCGGGTGCCGCCGGGCAGGCCCGAGTAGGCGGCGCGCAGGTCGCGCTGGCCGGAGGCCGCGCGGGCGAAGGTGGCCTGCGCGATGGCGGTGACCGGCGAACCCAGGTCGAGCGCGGTCTGCACGGTCCAGCGGCCGGTGCCCTTCTGGCCCGCGGAATCGGCCACGATGTCGACGAACGGGGCGCCGGTGACGGGGTCGGTGTGGGCGAGCACCTCGGCGGTGATCTCGATCAGGTAGGAGCCGAGCCGGCCCCTGTTCCAGTGGCTGAAGACCTCGGCGATCTCGGCCGGGGTGTATCCGGCGACCTGGCGCAGCAGGTCGTAGGCCTCGGCGATGAGCTGCATGTCGGCGTACTCGATGCCGTTGTGGACCATCTTGACGAAGTGACCGGCGCCGTCGCTGCCGATGTGCGCGGCGCACGGTTCGCCGCCGACCTTGGCACTGATGGTCTCGAACATGGGGCCGAGGACCTCGTACGCCTCCACCGAGCCGCCGACCATGATCGACGGACCTTCGAGGGCGCCTTCCTCGCCGCCGGAGACGCCGGTGCCGACGAAGTGGATGCCGCGCCCGCGCAGGGCGGCCTCGCGGCGGCGGGTGTCGGCGAAGTGGGCGTTGCCCCCGTCGATGATCATGTCGCCGGGCTCGAGGAGCGGGGCGAACTCGGCGATGACCGCGTCGGTGGCCTCCCCCGCCTGCACCATGATCATCAGTCGGCGGGGACGCTGGAGGGCGGCCACGAAGTCCGCGGGCGTCTCGGCGGGGACGAAGGTGCCCTCGTCGCCGTACACCTCCATGAGCGCGCGGGTGCGGCCCGCCGTGCGGTTGTGGACGGCGACGGTGTAGCCGTTGCGGGCGAAGTTCCGCGCCAGGTTGCGGCCCATCACGCCCAGGCCGGTCACGCCGATGGCTGCGGTTGCGTTCATGGTGTACGTCCCTCGGTCGGTCCGGTGGCGGATGCGGGGCGGGCGTGCCCCATGTCCGTCAGGTACGGACGGGCGGCCGGATCGTCTCGATTCGGGTCTGGGCGCATGCGAGGAGCGGTGTGACGAACCCCGCTCAAACGATCGATCAAACAGGGATTAACATATGAGCGCTGCCTAGCTCGAAAGATGGATCTGTGACTGTCAACGACGACTCGTTCACCAACTGGAAGACCCGCGAGGAGATCGCGGAGTCGATGATCCCGATCATCGGGAAGCTGCACCGCGAGCGGGACGTGACGGTCCTGCTGCACAGCCGCTCCTTGGTGAACAAGTCGGTGGTCAGCATCCTCAAGACGCACCGGTTCGCCCGGCAGATCGCCGGCGAGGAGCTCTCGGTCACCGAGACCCTGCCGTTCCTGGAGGCGCTCACCGCACTCGACCTGGGTCCCTCACAGATCGACATCGGCATGCTCGCGGCGACGTACAAGGCCGACGACCACGGTCTGTCGGTGGAGGCGTTCACCGCGGAGGCCGTCGCGGGCGCCACCGGCGCCAACAAGATCGAGCGCGGCGAGGGCCGTGACGTCGTCCTCTACGGCTTCGGGCGCATCGGCCGCCTGGTGGCCCGCCTGCTGATCGAGAAGGCGGGCTCCGGCAACGGGCTCAGGCTGCGCGCGATCGTGGTGCGCGGCGGCGGCGGCCGGGCCCCCGAGGATCTCGTCAAGCGGGCCTCGCTGCTGCGCCGGGACTCCATCCACGGCCAGTTCCAGGGCACGATCACGGTGGACGAGGCGAGCAGCACGATCTTCGCCAACGGCAACGCGATCAAGGTGATCTACGCGAACGACCCGTCCGAGGTCGACTACACCGCGTACGGCATCAGCAATGCCATCCTGATCGACAACACCGGCAAGTGGCGCGACCGTGAGGGCCTCTCCCAGCACCTGCGCCCCGGCATCGACAAGGTTGTGCTGACCGCTCCGGGCAAGGGCGACGTCCCCAACATCGTGCACGGCGTCAACCACGACACGATCAAGCCGGACGAGCAGATCCTGTCCTGCGCGTCCTGCACCACCAACGCGATCGTGCCGCCGCTGAAGGCGATGGCGGACGAGTACGGCGTGCTGCGCGGCCATGTGGAGACCGTCCACTCGTTCACCAACGACCAGAACCTGCTGGACAACTACCACAAGGCCGACCGCCGCGGCCGTTCCGCGCCGCTCAACATGGTCATCACCGAGACCGGTGCGGCCTCCGCCGTCGCGAAGGCGCTGCCGGACCTCAAGGCGCCCATCACCGGCAGCTCGATCCGCGTGCCGGTGCCGGATGTCTCGATCGCGATCCTCAGCCTGCGGCTCGGCCGCGAGACCGACCGCGAGGAAGTCCTGGACCATCTGCGCAACGTGTCGCTGACCTCACCGCTGAAGCGCCAGATCGACTTCACGACCGCTCCCGACGCGGTCTCCAGCGACTTCATCGGCTCGCGCCACGCCTCGATCATCGATGCGGGTGCCACCAAGGTGGACGGCGACAACGCCATCCTCTACCTCTGGTACGACAACGAGTTCGGCTACTCCTGCCAGGTCATCCGGGTCGTGCAGCATGTCTCCGGGGTGGAGTATCCGACGTTCCCCAGCCCGGCGGCCTGACCTCTGTGAGCCGTCCGGTCAAGGGTCGGCAATGACCGCTTGACCGGACGGCTCCGGGGAATGAATCCGGCCACAGGGGCGGATCATCTCTGGAGGTGCCGTGACCACTACGTCGGAACCGCGGGTGTCGGGGCTGGAGATCCGCTCCATCGACTACGTCCCGCTGGACGAGCGCCACGGCAAGCTGTGGCATCTGGGCCCCCTGTGGTTCATGTCGAACGCGCAGATCGCCACCCTCGCGGTGGGTCTGATCAGCATCACCGAGGGCGGCAACCTCATCTGGTCGCTGATCGCGATCGTGGCGGGCACCGTCCTCGGTACCTTCTTCATGGCCTTCCACTCGGCCCAGGGCCCGCAGCTGGGCCTCCCGCAGATGATCCAGTCACGGCCCCAGTTCGGCTACGTCGGCGCCCTCCTGGTGTGGCTGTTCGCCTATGTCCAGTACGCGGGCTTCAACGTCTTCAACACCATCCTCGCCGGTGAGGCGATGCACACCACGGTGCACGGCGGCGTCAAGCTGTGGGTGGTCGTGGTCACCGTCGTCGCCCTCGTGATCGCGCTCGTCGGCTACGACGTCATCCACAAGGCCGAGCAGTTCCTGACGTACTCCTTCCTGGTGGTCTTCGGGATCTTCACCGTGGGCGTCCTGGTCACGCTGCACTACCCGGCGGGCTCCTTCGACCTCGGCGCCTTCAAGGCCACACCGTTCCTCGCGCAGTTCGGCGTGGTCGCCGGCTACCAGATCAGCTGGGCCATCTACGTCTCCGACTACTCGCGCTACCTCCCGCCGGGCGTGACCGTCCGCAAGACCTTCTACTGGACCTACTTCGGTTCGGCGCTCGGCGGCATCTGGCTGATGGTCCTCGGGGCGCTGCTCGCCGCATGGGCGGGCAAGGACTTCGAGACGATCAAGTCGATCAACGAGGCCGGCGACAAGGTGTTCAGCGGGTTCGGCGCGATCGTGCTGCTCTTCGCCGTCCTGGGCCTGGTCTCCGTCACCGCGCTGAACATGTACGGCGGCTCGCTGACCCTCATCAGCGCCATCGACTCCATCAGACGCGTGACGCCGACGCTCGGCGTGCGGCTGGTGACCATCGGGTTGACCGCGGCGCTCTCCCTGGTCGGCGCGCTGGCCGCGACCTCCAACTTCCTCGAGAACTTCAACAACTTCCTGCTGCTGGTGCTCTATCTGTTCATCCCGTGGACCGCGGTCAACCTGATGGACTACTACGTGGTGCGCCGCGGCCACTACGCCATCGCCGAGATCTTCAACCCCCGTGGAATCTACGGCCGTTGGGGCTGGCACGGCATCATCGCCTACCTGGTGGGCTTCGCCGTCATGATCCCCTTCTTCTCCGTCGGCACCCTCTACACGGGCCCCGTCGCCGACGCACTCGACGGAGCCGACATCTCGCTGTTCGTCGGTCTGCCGGTCGCCGCGGCGCTGTACTGGCTGCTGACTCGTTCGATCGACGTGGAGGCCGAGCAGCGGATCGCGGAGGCCGAGGCGGAGGCTCTTGAGCAGGCGGCCCACGAGCACCGCGAGCCCTGACCGTCCACGGGAAGTCGCCGCCGTCCAAGACGGTCGGGAGATGTGACCCAGACCATAAGGAGAACGATGCCGTTTCGCTAACGGGGAGGGCTATGCTGAGCTCCAGGTGAACGAAACCGTTTCGTTTACGGGCGGGAGGGCAGCCATGGTCTCCGTACTCATCGTCAACGACCAGTCCCTGCAACGCGTAGGTCTGCGCATGCTCCTGGCTGCCGAGCCCGACCTGAGTGTGGTCGGCGAAGCGGCGAGCGCAGCCGAGGCGGTCAGCCTGTGCTCCGCGCTCCGTCCGGACGTCGTCCTCATGGACAGCCACCTCGCCGGTACCGACGACATCGAAGCCATCCGGCGCATCGCACGCCCCGCACACCTCCCGCGATTCCTCCCGGCCTCCGAGACCGCGACGCCGCCCGGGCCCCCTCCCCGCGTCCTGGTCCTGACCTCGACCCCGCACGAGAGGCACGCCTACGCCGCCCTGCGCGCCGGCGCCGCAGGCTTCCTCCTCACGGACGCCGCCCCGGAGGAACTGACCGCGGCCATCCGCGTGGTGGCCGCCGGAGACGCGGCGATCACGCCCGCCCTGACCCGTGCGCTCATCGACGCGGTCCGCGAGCAGCCCGCCGGCCGACCCGCGGGGCGGGAGGCCGGACTGAACACCCTCACCGAACGTGAACGCGACGTCCTGACGGCCGTCGCCTCCGGCTGGTCCAACACCGAGATCGCCGTACGACTGTCCATCGCCCCCACCACCGTCAAATCCCACGTCAGCCACATCCTCGCCAAGATCGGCGCCCGCGCCCGCGTCCAGGCGGTGGCCTTCGCCTACGAGTCCGGGCTGATCCGGCCGGCGGCCTGAGGGGCTGTTCCACAGCGGCGGTTCCCGAGGCAGCCGCCTTCTCGCGGCGGGCAGCGGCACCGGGCTCGTTGCCGGTGAGCCGTCGTAGAAGAAGCGACCGCGTCGTAGAAGAAGCGACCGCAGGGACGGGCCGGTCCGGGCCGCAAGTCTGCCTCGACGCCCGGCGGGTGCCGCGACCGTCGCGCGCGACATCGGCCCGCCCCCAGGGCGTTGCAGAACCGGCTCCCCGGCGGGGGCATCGTCCCTGCTCCGCCCCTGTGCGCCGGTCGTCCGTCCCGGAACTCCCGCGGAATTGTCCGTGATCAGTAACAGACGGATCCCGGAGCAACCTTTCGCCGTCCTGACAGGTGCACAAGCAACACCGGGATGACAGGGGCGGGGCAGAAATGGCGCGGCATGGCGGGCGGGGATGGTACGGCCGGGTATTCGCGGCGGCGGTCGGGGTGACGGCGGTGGCGGCGGCCACCTCGGTATGGACCGCGCAGGCCGGCCCCTCCAGCGACCGGCACTCGGGCGCCTCGGCCCACCTCTCCTCGGCGGCGGCCGGCGCCGGCCGGACGACTCCGGTGGCGGTGAGCATCGTCCACGCCTCGGACCAGGGCGCCCGGGGCGTCAACATCACCATCGACGACGGGCCGGACCCGGTCTGGACCCCGCAGGTCCTGCAGGTGCTCAAGGACAACGGCGTGAAAGCCACCTTCTGCATGGTCGGCACTCAGGCCCAGGCGCACCCGGACCTGGTCAAGGCGGTGGTGGCGGCCGGGCACAGGCTGTGCGACCACACGGTGTCGCACGACACCACCATGGACAAGAAGCCCAACTCCTACCAGGCCAAGGAGATCCTGGACGCCGCCGACATGATCACCAAGGCCTCCGGGGGCGTCCGGCCGCTGTACTACCGGGCCCCCGGCGGTGCCTTCACCCCCTACAGCAGGCACCTCGCCGCCGTGCAGGGGATGCGGCCGCTGGGCTGGAACGTGGACTCCAAGGACTTCGAACGCCCCGGCACCGCCGCCATCGTCACCACCGTCAAGAACGAGCTGTCCAACGGCCCGACGATCCTCTTCCACGACGCCGGCGGAGACCGCTCCCAGACGGTGGCCGCGCTGCGCGAAGTCCTGCCCTGGCTGACGCAGCAGGGGCGCTCCTTCGGCTTCCCGGTGCACTGAGCCCCGCCCGGGCAACTGCCTTTCGCAGGTCAGAGCTTGGCACCGAAGTCCTGCGTCCACCACGGCCCGCCCGGCCCGTCGTGGACGCCCACGCCGATGTCCTTGAACGAGCAGTTGAGGATGTTGGCGCGGTGGCCGGGGCTGTTCATCCAGGACTCCATCACCGCCTCCGGTGTCTGCTGGCCCTGGGCGATGTTCTCCCCGTACGTGGACCACTTGTAGGCCGCAGCGGTGATGCGCTGCCCGGGGTCGAGGCCGTCGGGGTTGGTGTGGTCGAAGAAGTGGCGGGCGGCCATGTCGTCGGAGTGGCCCTGGGCGGCCTTCTCCAGTTGCGGGTCCTCGGTGAGCGCACCGCAGCCGTTGGCCGCCCGTTCCTTGTTCACCAGCGCGACCACCTGCGCGACGGTGCCGGACGGCGTCGACGACGCCTCGGGTGTGCCGGTCGCCGTCCGCGAGGGCTGAGCGGAGGGGCGGGGAGCCGGGGCGCCCTTCTTTGCGGGGCGCGGGCTCTTGGACGCGCTCGCCTTCTTCGCCGGTGATGCGGACGGAGACGGAGACGGGGAGGCCGACGGAGAAGTGTCGACGGCACTGGATTCCGACAGGTCCGCGACGGGGGCGCCCGCGGTGTGCTCCGCGCTCGCCCCTTCGCTGCCGGTCCCGGGGCCCGTGCCGAAGTACCAGAGGCCGCCGCCCGCCACACAGGCCGCAACGACCGCACCGCCGACGGCCCTGCGCCGGTTGCGCCGACGTCGGCGCACCTCGCTCCGGGATCCCGGCCGCCCGCGCACGGCACGGTGTCCGGCCTCCGGGCCCGATCCGGTACGGCTGCCGGAGGGCCGGGGCCCCGTGCCGGGCAGCGCCGTCCCGGCCTCGGCCGTCCCTCCGTGGGCGGCGCGCACGCCCGCCAGCAGCGAGGGCGCCGCAGCAACCAGTGCCAGCCCGGCCAGCAGCCCCTCCACGGGCATCAGCCCGCTCCACAGGCCGGAGCACCGCCCGCAGCCGCGGGCGTGCCGGGCTATTCGCTTGCGCCACAGCGCCGAGGGCCGCCCGTCCCAAGTGCCCAGCATGCCGCGCAGTTCCGGGCACGGCGGCTGCGCGTCGAGCGCCCGCACCACCACGCGGGCCGCCTCCAGCTGCGCCTTCATCCGCTGCACCCGTACGGCAGTGTGCTGCGGCGACAACTCGAGTGCGGCAGCCACCTCGGCACGGGTCAGCTCGCCGGCGCACTCCAGCCACCACAGCGACAGCAGTCCCCGGTCGTCCGGCTCCAGCCAGCGAGTGGCGCGCGCGGTCTCCTGGCGCTGCCCGGAGAGCTGAAGCTGTACGAGGGTGAGGTCCACGAAGTCGGCGCCCGGATCGGCGAGTTCCTCGGCCTCCTCCACGGTGCCCGGTGCGAACTGCCGGTCCTGCCAGTGCTTGCGGGTCTCGTTCATCGCGATCGCCACGAGCCAGGAACGGAAACTCTCGGGGGTGCGCAGACCACCCAGTCCGTCCAGGGCACGCAGCATGGTCTCCTGCACCACGTCGTCGACGTCGACGGAGCCGTTCAGCGCCCGCCCCACGATGTTGTAGACCAGCGGGAGGTACGCACCGACCAGGGCGTCCTGAGCTTCCGGATCGCCCCCTCGGGCGGCGGCGACCAGTGCCGCCGGCTCCACCGTGCGCTGTGTACCCATGAAAACTGTCCCGTCCTCGACGCCGAACGATCCTGCCCGATACCTGGGAGACCGGTGGATGCGTCTCGGATAACAGTTCTTCGGACACACGCTCAGTCAACCAGCGGCGTTCCGGTGGATGTCTGGCTGGAGGTGCCGGGAGTAATTCGCTACCTTCCGTTGAATATGTAGCCACTTGTCCCTTCTGTGGAGGAGAACTTGACGTCCATGAGGAACGTTGCAGCCACTGTGGCGATCGCTGTCACTGCGCTGGCAGGCATGTCAGTGCCGGCCGGCGCGGCGGACACGTCCGGCGATGCGCAGGCCCAGGCCACCAACGTCGACGGGCGAACCATCCAGGACAGCGCCCCACTGGAGCACTCTCTGCTCGACTTCGTGCAGCGCGCCTCGTCCCCGGAGGAGAGCGAGCTTGGCGTCGCTTGTTTCGACGGGCGCACCGACGGCAACCGGAACGTCTACCTGACCTGCGACAGCCACACGTACCCGGTGTATGTGGACTGCACCGACGGCCGCCATGAGTTCCGGCGTTCCTACTCCGGCCGATGGGACTTCCGTCTGACCTGCCCTGCGGGAACCCGCGCGGTGTGGGGCGGCAGTTGGTTCGGGCATGCCTAGTCCGCGACTGGCCCTCCGGGCATGACGTGCGGGCCTCGGACAGCCGAGCGGGAGGGCGGAGAGCGTTGTTCCCTCTCCGCCCTCCCTTTCGTCCTCAGGCGACCGTGACGTTCACCAGCTGACTGAGGGTCCCGAAGACGTGTCCGGCAGAAGCCATCGGGTGCCCAGCGGTTTGTCCTCAACTCCCCGCACACGCACGTCATTTGCCCTCCGAGCCGACGCATATCGTCGGCGTATCGAAAACCACATACGTGCCGGCAACAGCGTGCTGCCTTGACTGGACGTATGACTCGAACCCCACCATCGGCACCCACAACGAAGCGCCGGATGCGCGGGCTGCTTGTCGTCGGCCTGATGGTCGTCATAGCGGTGATCACCGCAGTCCTCGGCTACCAGGTGCCGAAGTCCTCGTCCTCCTCGTCGCTTTCGCCTCCGTCGGCCGCGTTACCTTCGGATGCTCATGGCGGTGAGCACAGGGGCGCGCTGGGCGAGGCCGACGGGATCGTCCCGAACGGTGTGACGGTCTTCGACGACACGATGCCGGCTGTGTCCAAGCTCGATCCGGATCTGCTCAAGGCCCTGCGCCGGGCGGCTTCGGCTGCCGCGCACGACGGAGTCACCTTCTACGTCAACAGCGGCTGGCGTTCCAAGGCTTATCAGAACCAGCTGCTTCGCCAGGCGGTCGCCAAGTACGGATCCGCGAACGAGGCCGCCCGATGGGTGGCCACCGCGGCGACCTCTCCGCATGTGTCCGGGGACGCGGTGGACGTCGGGCGTGCCGATGCGACGGCATGGCTGTCACGGCACGGAGCCGACTACGGGCTGTGCCAGATCTACAGGAACGAAACCTGGCACTACGAGCTGCGCACCAGTGCGATCGCTCGTGGCTGCCCGCCCATGTACGCCGACCCCACCGAAGACCCGAGGATGCAGCAGTGACCGGCAGTGAGCGAGGACAGACGATGACGCAGGTGGACACGGCGGAGACCGGACAGGACGGCCGCCGGGACACCGGCTCCCATGCCTGGAGCACGGCCGTCCGGCGGGCGATCCGTCGTGGCTCCCGGCCCGAGCCCTGGAAGCGCGGCCCGGTCCTCGCGGCGTCGGCGCTGCTGCTCGGCCTGCTCATGCTGCTGCACGCCGAGATCCCGAACCGGGTCGGGAACCTCGGCAGCCTGGTGGAGACCTTCCTGGCGTGGTTCGGCGTGTTCGTCCCGGTGCTGCTGGCCGGGGCGCTCTGGCGCCGCTCCGCCGCCGCCGTGGCGGCGCTGCTGCTGCCGGTGGCAGTGTGGCTGCACCTCTTCGGCGGGATGCTCAGCGACAAGTCCCACGCGGGCAGCGACCTCACCGTGGTCAGCCACAACGTCGGCGCCGACAACCCCGACCCGGCCGGCACCGCCCGCGACCTGGTCGCCTCCGGCGCGGACGTGCTGGCGCTGGAGGAGATCACCCCGCAGGCGCAGGGCGTCTACGAGAAGGGGTTGGCGCAGGCGTACCCGTACCACACGGTGCTGGGCACGGTCGGACTGTGGAGCAGGCTGCCGCTCTCGGGCACCCGGCCGGTCGACATCGGAATGGACTACGGGCCGCTGGCGGCCACCAAGCCGGCCGCCGTGAAGCTGGCCTACAACCGGGGGCTGCGCACCACGGTGGTCACGCATCACGGTCCCCTGACGGTGTATGTGGCCCACCTGGGATCCGCACGGGTGAATCCCAGGGCGGGCTTCGCGACGGGCTCGCGGGACAGGAACGCGCAGCTGCTCGGCAAGGCCGTCGCCGCCGAGAAGAGCAAGCGGGTGGTGCTGCTCGGCGATCTCAACGGCACCACGGACGACCGCGCGTTCGCCGGTCTCACCTCGCGGCTGCGCTCCGCGCAGGAGGTGGCCGGGGACGGCTTCGGCTTCAGCTGGCCGGCGACGTTCCCGGTGGCGCGGATCGACCAGATCCTGGTCCGCGGCGTGCAGCCGGACAGCTCGTGGGTGCTGCCGGCCACCGGCAGCGACCACCTGCCGGTGGCGGCCGGGATCAGCTGGTGAACTCCGGGCAACAGGCCGGTCTTCGCTGCGAGATGACCCCACTGTGTCGCGCGACCTACGGAACCGACGGCTTCGCCACGACTCTGCTGCCGCTCACCGAACGGGCCACGCCCGCAGCCCTGATCGGTGAGTCGGCAGAGGAGCTGGTGTACCTCTACGCCGGCTACGAGCGCGCCACCGTCTGGCCACAGATCGACGGCAGCCCGGCAGTCGCCTTCCGGGACCGCTTCACCGGGCCGCGAGCACCAGCCCTCCCCCGGCGACTTCAGGGCGTTCCTCGAGATCACGGCCGCCAACGAACTCGACGGACCGGCACACAACGCCGAACTCGCCGTGCAGCACGGCCCCGGGCTGTACGGCTTCCTCATGGGCTCCGCAGCCGCCGTCAGGTGCCGAGTCGGCTCGACAGACGCGCCATCCGTTCGTCCCAAGGAAGCTCGCCGAGCTCCTGGTGATGCCGCCGTCTGGCCAGGACGGCGGGATGCTGCGTGCCGGCCGACTCGGGGGCCTGGCGGAGGTCCACCACGTGCGGGAATCCGTCAAGGGCCAGGGACTTCGGTGTGAGTTGCGCGCGTGCCGGCCTGACCTGTGTCATCAGCTCTTTCGCCAATGACCTCACCGCATCGTGGTCGTCACTGTCCTCCCCGACGATCTCTTGCGCCAGGGCGAAGGCGATCGGGGCCCGTTGGGCGGGGTCGTCGTCCAGCTTCTCGATGAGGACGACCGCGTCCTGGGTGCGGCCTTGAGCGCGCACGGCAGCCATCTCCTGTGCGAGTGCCGGTGTCATGCCTTCGGCCCAGATGATGATGGTTTCCGCGAGGGTGATCAGGTGAGCCACCGTCTCGAACCAGCTGTCGTTCGAGAGGTACAGCTGGGCCTGGGCCAGGGGCTCGCCGTGGAATCCCCAGGGGTCGAGTTCGAGTCCTGCCGATTCCGCGGTGGCCACCTGCACGGTGGGGACCTCACGTCCCAGCTCTCGCACCACGAGATCGCCACGACGTTGATACGTGAACGTCTGAGCCTGATGGAAGCCTTGTCCGCCTGCACCGTCGGCCCCGGGCTGACGGACCGTCCACTCCAACAGGCCGAAGTTGCGCAGAAGCAGCGCAAAAGGCTGTCCGCAACAGCACCAGGTCTTCACTTCGCCGATCGACCTGCGGTGCCGCTGCTGCGCGGCGCGGACGAGTTCCTTCGCCTGCTGCCGCTCGCGCACCCTCTCCCACCGGTTGGCGGCAGGCCGCATCAGCAGCTCTGCCGTGAGGTTCGCCGCACGGCCCGGGAGTTCTATGGCGCGGAGGATGCGGCGCGCGTACCGGCCCCTGGCGAAGTACTCCGTGTCGAGTTCGCCGGTCACGTCGGGGTCGGCGGCGAGGCCGTTCCACTGTGCGGCCGCACTGGCGAACCGGTCGTCGGCCGACGCGTCCTCTCCCAACAGCAGGTGGACCAGGCCGATGTGGAAGTGCGCCTGTGCGAGCCGCCAGCGCAGAATCACGTCCCCGCTGCCCGACCAGCGGTCGAGGATCGTGCGCCACGGCTCGGCCTGCTGCCTGATGCCCCGGTCACCGTCGGCGACCCGGGGCGTGCCGGCGAGGAGGGCTCCAAGGGCGAGCGCTCGGGACGCTGCTCGTTGAATCGTCACGTGAGCCTGTGGGGCGACCTGATCCGCCGCCCCGTTCAGGACCGCGACGGCGTGGCCCGGGTCGTTTTCGTGCGCTGCCAGTGCCACGGCCGCGTCGGTCAGCGCCAGAAGCGCGGGTACGGCCACGTCGGGATCGGCGTGACCGGCGTACAGCTCCGCGATCCACTCGAGGACGGTGAGAGCGTCACCGACCCGCTCCAGTTCCGCCAACCGCTGCGCAATCAGGAACAGGAACTGTGCACGCTCCTGGGGGGAGCCACCACCCTGCGGAAAGACGTGGTCCACGAGAAAGTCGCGGACGGTGCGCCGTGCCGCCGTGTCGTCGGAGACACGTGCCAGCGCGTCGTCCCAGCGACCGATCACGGCCTCGATGCCCTCATGGACCTGGGCCCATGAGGGATCGTTCGGGTCTTCCATGGCCACTGGACAACCTCCGGCCGCTGGTCCCTCTGATGACACCGAGCTCAGACGCATCAGCAAGTGTGCATGAACTCCGCCCTGCAGCACTGCGGTTGAGGTCGTTCGCCCGGGAGCCGGTCAGTTCGGGACGTCGCTACGGCGTCGCCGGGCGGCACGGTCGACGTCCGCAGTGAGATCATCGGCCGGGCCCGGATCGAGCCGGGGCGAAGGTGTCCGGAAGCCGGACCGTGGGCCCGGCGCCAGCACCGTGATCACCGACTCGCATGTCGGTCCTGCGTCGGCGGTGATGGCCTCAGGGCGTGGCCCGTGCCGCCCTTTCGATGACATCGGCGACGAGACGTGGACGGGAGACGGCCACCGAGTGCGAAGCGGCGACTTCGACGGTGTGGGCGTGGGCGCGCCGGGCCATGAAACGCTGCACGGCGGCTGGGATGTTGAGGTCCTGCGTGGTGACGATGTCCCAGGCGGGCTTTTCCTTCCAGGCGGCGACGGTGGCCTTCTCCTCCAGCGCCGCCTGGGCGATGGGCCGCTGGGCGGCGGCCATCAGGGCGGCCTGGTTCGCGGGGACGTCGGCGGCGAACTGGTGGCGGAACTTGTCCTGCTGGATGTAGAGGTCGGTTCCGGTGGTGCCGTCGGCATTGGTGTAGGGAACGGGGTCCAGGGCGTCGGGGAGCGTGGAGCCCGGGTACCTGTTCGTCAGGCCGAGGGCGTTCTCGCCGGGTGCCGGGAGGAAGGCTGCGACGTAGACCAGCGCCTTCACCTGGGGTTCGTCTGCGGCAGCCTCGCTGATGACCGAGCCGCCGTAGGAGTGGCCGACGAGGATCTTGGGCCCCTTGATGTGGTCGAGGACGGTACGCAGGGCGGCGGCGTCGCTGTGAGGGCCGCGCAGCAGGTTGGCTGCCGCGACGACCGAGTAGCCGTCGGCCTGCAGTCTTTCCGTCACGCCGTTCCAGCTGGAGCCGTCAGCGAAGGCACCGTGTTCCAGGACGATGGTCGGCCTGGTCTGCCGGTCCTCTGCGGCGGGCCGGGATGCGCCGTTCGCGGTGGCGGCGAGCGTACCCACCGCGGCACCCGCGAGGACCGTAGCGGCGGCAACCGTCGCGAACCGCCGTCCCCGCACATGCTTCGCGCTCTTGTCGGCCTTCACTGCACGTCACTCTTGTCCGCGGTCGTGGCCACATTGATCGTCACCGGGATGTTGTCGCGGGTGGCCTTGGAGTATGGGCAGATCTGGTGGGCGGCCTCGGCGAGCTCCCGGGCGGTGTGCTCGTCGACACCGCCGAGGACCGGGTTGAGCGTGGCGGAGAGGGTGAACTCGCCGTCGTCGCCGTGCGTGAGCGTGATCTCCGAGGTGATGGTTGTGCTGGTGAGCTTGATCCCGCGGGTGGCGGCGGCACGGCGCAGGGCACCGAGGAAACAGGCTGCCCAGCCGGCCGCGAAGAGCTGTTCCGGGTTGGTGGCGTCGCCCGCGCCGCCGAGTTCCTTGGGTATGGCGAGGTTGTGGTCCAGGAGGCCGTCCTGCGAGCGGACGGTGCCGCCGTTGCGGCCCTCTCCGGTGACGTTGACGACGGCTGTGTAGCTGACTGGCATGACGGGTCCCCATCTTGGGTCGGGATGTCGGGAAGGTGGGCTGAACGGTTGATGCAGAGAGCGCCGGTCAGTGCCGGTGCGGCGGGACGCAGCGGAAGCTGTCGGCGTCGGCCGGGTCGCCCTGCCCCTTGTAGCGGGAGATCAGGGGGTAGCGACACAGGTCACGGGTGAGTGACCGGCCGGAGGCGTTGGTGAGGGAGGCGGTGAGCGTTGCGGGGGCCTTGCCCTGCTCGACCCACTTGGTCAGAGCCGCCAGGTCGTCCACCGAGTCCTTGAGTGCGCAGTGGGCGGTGCCCGGAGCGAGGAAGAGGCGGTAGAAGTCGTCGACCCGGTGCGAGCCGCCCAGCCTCCGTTCGACGCGCTCGCGGTAGTCGACAGTGCCCTGCGTGGGGATCAGCTGGTCCGCCTGACCGTGGTAGGTGAGGAGCTTGCCTCCGGCGTCACGGAACGCGGACAGGTCCGGGTCGTCCGTGCCGATGAGCTTGCCGTACTCCTCCCGGGACTGCCGGAAGACCTGCGTGAACTGGTCGTACGTCAGCTTCGAGGTGTCGTAGGAGGGCTGCTTCTTCACCCACGAGGCGACCCAGGCGGCCGGGACGGGGAACGGGGCGTCGCCCGCGAGATAGGTGAAGTCGGCGCCGACCGGCAGGCCGTACCAGAGCCGCTTGCCCGAGGTGGTCCGCGGACCGTCCCAGATCTTGCGCACCACGGCTGCGTCGGCCGCCGTGATGGTCTCCTCCTTGCCGGCGCAGACGACCTTGGTGCCGATCAGGCTGCGGGGATCGTAAGTGCACCGCTCGGCGTCGGAGACCAGGCCGTCCCTGATGCCGTCGAGCCTGTCGCAGGCCTTGAGGGCGGCCTGGTTGAACGCGTTGAGCTCACAACTGGTCGGGCGGGTCTTCGTCTCGTTCATCACCACCTGCGGCCACAGCGTGGCGACCTCGAACGCGTCCCAGTTGACGGCGGGTGCGTCGGCGAGGATGCCGTCGAAGTCGTCCGGATGGCGCTGGGCCTCCATGTAGCCCTGGCGTCCGCCGGTGGAGCAGCCGTTCCAGTAGGAGTAGGAGGCGGCCTTGCCGTAGACCTCGTCGACGACCTGCTTGCCGACGAGCGCCATCTCGTGCTGGGAGCGGTCGGCGAAGTTCTTCAACAGCGCGGTGTCGACCTGCCCGTTGCTGTTCAACGCCCAGCCGGTGTCCAGGACGTCGCCCACGCCTGCGTCGGTGGTGGCGGCGGCATAGCCGGTCTTGACCGCTGTGGCCAGGCCCACACCGTTGTCCCCGGCGGCATAGGCACTGCCGCCCAGCGCCTGGAAACGGCCGTTCCAGTCCTGCGCGGGCAGCCATGTCCGCACCTTGGCGTGGTCGCCGTCGCCGGGATGGGTGAGGGTGACGGTCACTTCGCAGTAGGCCGGCACGCCGGAGACCGAACCGCCCGGGATCCCGGTCCCGTTCACCGTGCCGCCCGCCTGGCGGGTCACCGTCACGGACTCCACCTCGGTGCCGGCCGGGGCCTGCACGCCGAGGGTCGAGCAGTTGAAGGGGGCGGAAGCGGAGCCTCGGCTGTCCGCGGACGCATCGGCCGGCAGGCATAAGGCCGCCGCCAGCGGCACTCCGGCCGCGAGAAGGGTCAGAAGTCGTCTCATTGGCTTTCCTGTCATCCCTGTTATCACGAACGGACTGCTACAGGCCCAGGTCCAGGGCGAGGCACGAGTAGTACTTCCAGGAGCCCTCGGGGTTGTACGACGCCGCCGCCCCACCGCCGTGGCCGGTCTCGACCTCTTCGGTCATGTCCTCGAAGCGGATGCGCTCGGGGAGCGAGCCGTAGCGCGCGTGCCGCGCCTTCGCGGCCGGGTCCGTCAACGGTTCCTTGTTCATGGCCGAACTCCATTTCTTCATCGGTCGATGCCCTCGATCGCGTAACCACTCTGACAGGTGACGCCGAGGGTCACAAGACTCATCACCCTTCTAATCGGTTACTCATCTCACTTCGTAACCTCTTTGACAGGTGACGCACCCCGTGCCAGAGTCGCCCTGCCGCCGAACTCGCAGCAGCGGTACGGCACTTGGCCCGCTACACGGAAGGCTTCAGATGATCAACAGGCGTACCTTCAACACAGCCATGGGTCTGAGCACGGGAGCTGCCGCTGCCTCACTGGCCGGCCTGCAGGGTGTTTCGAGCGCCGCACCGGTCCTCGCGACCGCTGCGGGCGCGCCCACCTCGTTCCCCTCGCTGAAACAGGTCAAGGCCGGTCTGCTGGACGTCGGTTACGCCGAACTGGGCCCCGCTCACGGCCCGGTGGTGATCTGCCTGCACGGCTGGCCGTACGACATCCACAGCTACGTCGACGTCGCTCCGCTGCTGGCGGCCGAGGGCTACCGCGTGATCGTGCCCTACCTGCGCGGTCACGGCACCACTCGGTTCCTGTCGCCCCGCACCTTCCGCAACGGACAGCAGTCGGCGATCGCCCTGGACATCATCGCGCTGATGGACGCCCTCAAGATCCACAAGGCGGTGATCGCCGGCTTCGACTGGGGCTCACGGACCGGCGACATCCTCGCGGCGCTGTGGCCCGAGCGCGTCAAGGCCCTGGTCTCGGTGAGCGGTTACCTCATCACCGACCGCAAGGCCCAGCTCGAACCGCTCCCGGCGGTCGCGGAGCACACGTGGTGGTACCAGTTCTACTTCGCCACCGAGCGCGGCAAGAAGGCCATGGAGGACCACGACCACCGTCTCCAGCTGACCCGGCTCGTCTGGGACCTCGTCTCCCCGACCTGGAACTTCGACGACGCCACCTTCGCGCGCACCGCGGCCGCCTTCGACAACCCCGACTACGCCGCGGTCGTGATCCACAACTACCGCTGGCGGCTGAGCGTGGCCGAGGGCGAACCCCGCTACGACCGTTATGAGGAGAAGCTGGCCACGGCACCGCCCATCGCGGTGCCGGCCATCACCCTCGATCCCGAGAAGGACCCGTTCACCCTGCCCGGCAACGGTGCCATGTACCGCGACAAGTTCACCGGCCCGTACGAGCACCGGACACTGACCGGCATCGGCCACAACCTGCCGCAGGAGGCGCCGACGGCCTTCGCCCAGGCCGTCGTCGACGCTGACCGCCTCTGACGGAGGGGGTGGCCGGTCGACGGAGTTCGCCCCTCACGACTTCCCTTCGGGCCTGCGTGCTGCGCAACCGCCAGCGCGCCAGGAGACGGCCAGCTGGGACGCCCGAACAAGCCTCCGGTACGACAACTTCGCGGCGCTATGGGAGGCTGACGCCGCCGTAGAGGCGCACTGATGGTGAGAGCACTGCGCAGTCTTTCGCGTTCCCTGGAACTGGTTCCATTTGCCCGGTGCATCTGATGGAACATCACAGGTAACCGGCAGCCACAGCAGGTCGAGTTGACCCCTGGGGCCCTGTCTGACCGCTACGAGACTGACGCTACGGTGGTCGGCGAGCGCGACCAGGACTGACTGCTCGCGCCCCGGCCCGCCCCCTGCACGGGCGCGCCCGGACCCCATCATCACCCGGACACCCACCGCTGCTACCGAGGAGAAAGGCGCGCCCCCTTGCCCGACGCCAAGGAACACCAGAGGAAGCATCTGAGAAGAGAGTCCCGGGTGCGCGGGATGATGCTCGGCCTGGCGCTCGGGGACACGCTGGGAGGGGCGCGGGGCAGGCTGCCGACCGGCGGTCCGCTGCGGGCCGGCGTCAGCACTCAACTGGCCTGCTTCACCACCGAGGGCATCATTCGCGCGCAGGTACGCGGAAGCCACAAGGGGATCTGTTACCCGCCGGGGGTGGTCCTGCACGCCTACAGCCGGTGGGCCTACCTGCAGGGCATCGAGAGGGAGACGATGCGCCGCCGCTGGGCCTCCTCCGGCAGCACGGCGTGGCCGGACGGCTGGCTCGCGGGTGTGCCCGCGCTGGCCGAGCGGCGCGGCAGCGCCCCGGCGACGGTTTCGGCCCTGGCCCGGATCGGGGAAGGCCAGGAGCGGATGGCCACGACGAGCCGGGGCTGTCACGCACTGACCCGGACCCTTCCGGTCGCGGTCACCGGGATGGGAGGGATCGCCCAGGCCGGTGAGCTCGCCGCTCTCACGCACGGCGACACAGCCGCGCAGGCCGCCACCGTCCATGCAGCCGTGCTGACCCACCACTGTCTGACGAACTCCGCCGCGGAACGCAGCCCATCGACCCAGGCCGGCGGATCGGCCCGGGACTCGCTGTATGCGGGGATCACCGCCCTCCAGTCCGCAGGACAGGTCATCACCAACGACCAGCACAGCCGTCTGGTGGCGGCATTTCGGAACGCCGTCGACGAGCCGGCGGACGCGGGACGGCTCGCACGGCTCGCACCGGATCCGACCGCCCCCTCGGCCCTGCTCGGCGGCCTCTACGCAGCGGCATCCTTCCCCGACCGTGCCGCGTTCCGTACTGCGCTGGAGTTCGCGGCGGGCGCACCGGACGGCGAGTCCGTCGCCTGCGTGGCCGGCGCGCTGCTCGGCGCCGTACACGGGGTCGAGGCACTGCCTGTCGACCTGATCAGCCGTCACGAACTGGCATGGGTCCTCGACACCCTGGCCCGCGACCTGCTGATGGAACTCGAAGACTCACCGAGCGGCAGCGAGTACGTCCAGGGGTGGGATCCGCACTGGTGGCACCGTTATCCCGGCTGGTGACACGCGTCGGACCGCGGTCCCCTCTACGCCTCCACTGTCTTCGCGCTGTGCTGGCGTGCCCGGTAATTGGCGGCCTTGACCCGGTTGCCACACGTTCGCATCGCGCACCACTCCCGTCGGCGGCCTCGTGAACGGTCGAGGTAGACCTGGGTGCACTCGGGACGGGAACACTCGCGCAACAGCGCGGCCTCTTCACCGCCGATGATCTCGACGGCCTCACGGGCGAGGGTGGCGAGTCCTTGGGCAGCCGTGCCGGTCCGGGTCGCACCATCGGTGCCGAGCCGCACGGTCACAGGGAGGCCCGATGCCTGCTGATTCACCTCGGCGACCGCCTCCGCAGGCATTGGCCGCCGCTCGATCCGGGCCGCCACCAGGGAGTAGATCGCCTCACGCAGCTCCACCGCGAGCAAGAGGTCGGCCTCGCTCGCCCCGGGTGCCAGATCGAGCATCCCGGACTCCAGGAACCAGTCGTCGAGCAGTTCGGGGGTGGCGAGCTTCTCGAGCGGCTCACCGTTGCGTCGCGCGCGCAAGGTGCCGACGAAGTCCAGAGGGAGCGTCCCGCAGGGAAAAGCGTGATTCACGTAACCATACTGACGGGTGACATCTGGATGTGCAACGTCTCGCCGCCCCGCGCAACGAGCCCGAGATCGGCACCTTTACTTCCGGTCCGCAACGCGCAACACGCCTTGCTTTCGTTTACACAAAGCCGCCTCTGCCAGATGTTGGAACAAGCGCGGTTTTTTTATTGACAGCGGAAAAGATCCGACCTTAGGTTTCCGGCCATGCGCCCGACCTTCGCCCGCGAGTCGGTCTCCCCCATGACTCCGGCCGCCTCCCTGGTCTTCACCACGCTGCTCTCCCACGGTCCGCTCACCCGGGCCGAGGTGGGGCGGCGCACCAAGCTCTCTCCGGCCGCGGTCACCAAGGCGGTTCGTCCGCTGATGGAGCTCGGTTATCTCGTCGAGGGCGCGGACGAGGAGGCGCGGCCCGCGGTGGGGCGTCCGGCCAACCTGGTGTCGGTGGACGCGGGAAGGGCCCTGTTCATCGGGGTGAAGGTGACCGGCGACGAGATCATCGCCGTGCTGGCCGACCTGTGCTGCCGTATCAGGGTGGCCCGGAACGTGACCCTCAAGGGCCGCGAGCCGCAGGCCGTGCTGCCAGCCATCACCGCGCTGGTACAGGAGCTGCTCGTCGAGGCCGTCGGATTCGGTGTGCAGGTACGGGGACTGGGCATCGCGATCTCGGGGGACGTGGACCGCGCGAACGGTCTGGTCCGCTACTCGCCCTTCCTGGAGTGGCGCGACGTACCGCTCGCCGAGCTCGCCGGGACCGCGACCGGTCTGCCGGTCACGGTCGACAACGACGTGCGGGCGCTCACGGTCGCCGAGCACTGGTTCGGGGCCGGAGTCGGACTCTCGGACTTCGCCCTGGTGACCGTGGGCGCCGGCATCGGCTGTGGCCTGGTGGTGCACGGCCGGGTGGTGTCGGGCGCGCACGGCGTGGCCGGCGAGATCGGGCATCTGTCTCTCGACCCCAGGGGTCCGCTCTGCCACTGCGGCAACCGTGGGTGTGTGGAGGCGATCGCAGCGGACCCCGCCATTCTCCGCGCGGTGAGCGCGGCCACGGGCAGGCAACTGACCGATCCGGCCGAGGCGTTGGACCTGGCCCACGGCGGAGACCCCGGGGCCCGGGCGGTCTATGCGCAGGCCGGTGAAGCCATCGGCAAGGCCATCGCCTCCCTGGTGAACCTCCTCGGTCCCGAGCGGGTGGTCATCTCCGGGGAGGGCCTGGCCGCGTACGACCTTTTCGCCGAAGGCATCCGGGACGCGTTCGCCGCCTCCGCATTCGGTACCGCTTCGCAGTGTGACGTGATGACCCGTCCGCTGCCCTTCGAGGAGTGGGCGCGTGGGGCCGCGGCCACCGCGATCCAGTCGTTCATGGGGTCGGACACGTACGAGGAGCAGCCATGACGCTGCCCAGCCGCAGCCCGCAGTCCGCCGCGGTCGCCGACCTCCCCTAACCCAGGTCTCACCCCCATCGCCCCGCCCCCACCGGGTACTGCCGCACCAGTCCACTCACCGCACAAACAGGAGGCGAGCCATGCCCTCATCCCCCTCCAGAGCCCTCCCCGGCCTCACGCGCCGTTCCCTCAGAGCCGTGCTGGTCCTGGCCGTCACGGCCGGGCTCGGCACCGCGATCCCGGCCGCCGCCACTCAAGCAGCGCCGGCCGCCTCCAAGTCCGCGGCCACAGCAGCCAGTTCGGCTCCCGCCGCAGCGGACGTCGGCCCGGCGGCCAAGCCGTACATGGGCTGGTCGAGTTGGAGCATGCAGTCCTCCCAGTACCCGGGCCTCAACCCGGACGGCAACTACAGCTACCTCACCGAGGCGAACGTACTGAAGCAGACGGACGCCCTGGCCACCACGCTGAAGAAGTACGGCTACGACCACGTCAACATCGACGCCGGCTGGTGGATGGACAAGAACTGGACCTCCGAGTTCGACGAGTACGGCCGGCAGACCCCCGACCCGGTGCGCTTCCCGCACGGCATGAAGTCGGTCGCCGACCACATCCACGCCAAGGGCCTCAAGGCCGGCATCTATCTGCCCGTCGGCCTGGAGAAGGGGGCCTACGGCGACGGCAAGGTGCCGATCCACGACGCGCCGGGCTGCACCACCGCGGACGTGGTCTACCCGGACCTGCGCACCACCAACGGCTGGGACAGCGCCTACAAGCTGGACTTCGACAACCCCTGCGCGCAGAAGTACATCGACTCACAGGCGCAGTTGCTGGCGGGCTGGGGCTACGACTTCCTCAAGCTCGACGGGGTGGGCCCCGGTTCGTCCAAGTCCGGTGACAACTACAACAACGTGGCGGACGTCGCCGCCTGGCACCAGGCCATCGCCGACACCGGGCGGCCGATCCACCTGGAGCTGTCCTGGTCGCTCGACATCTCCCATGCCGCGGACTGGAAGAAGTACTCCGACGGCTGGCGCATCGACACCGACGTGGAGTGCTACTGCAACACCTTGGTCACCTGGGAGAACTCGGTCGACGACCGGTGGAACGACGCCCCCGCGTGGAGCCGTGAGGCGGGCCCCGGCGGCTGGAACGACCTCGATGCGATCGACGTCGGCAACGGCGCGATGGACGGCCTCAGCAAGGCCGAGCGGCAGAGCTACATGACGCTGTGGGCCATCAACAAGTCGCCCCTGTTCACCGGCGACGACCTCACCCAGCTCGACAGCTACGGCCTGTCCCTGCTCACCAACCAGGAAGTCATAGCCGTCGACCAGAACTCCTCGCCCGTCGCACGTCCCGTCACCCCGCTGGGCGACCAGCAGGTCTGGGGGACCAGGAACCCCGACGGCAGTTACACCGTCGCGCTGTTCAACCTCGGCGGCTCGCCCGCCTCCGTCACCGCGGACTGGGCGTCCTTCGGCTTCACCGGCGCGGCCGCCGTGCGCGACCTGTGGAACCACCAGAACCTGGGTACGTACAAGAACCGGATCACCTCGACGCTGCCCGCACACGGATCCCGGCTGTTCACCGTGAAGCCCGGTGGCGCTTCTCTCGCGACCACCCGCTACGAGGCCGAGTCCGGCAACAACACCCTGACCGGGACCGCCTCCGTCGCCTCGTGCGACGCCTGCTCCGGCGGCAAGAAGGTCGGCAACCTCTACCTCGACAGCAAGCTGCAGTTCAACGACATCACGGTGAAGAAGGACGGCATCTACACCGTCAAGGTCGGCTACGTCAGCGGCGATGCCCGCTCGGTGACCGTCTACTCCAACAGCGGCCACGGCAGCAGCCTGAAGTTCCCCTCCACCGGCGACTGGAGCACGGTCGAGACCGTCAGCGTCCAGTTGGCCCTCAAGGCGGGCTCCAACACGATCACGTTCGACAGCGGCTGGGACTACGCCCCCGACATCGACCGGATCGACGTACCCAAGTCCGCCTGATCAGTCTCCCGTCCTGATCAGTACGCCTCCCGACGGCCGCTGTCCCTCTTTCCCGCATGCGCCTTTACCCCTCGGACATGGAGTGCACAACGTGGACACTCAGCACCCCGAGCCATCCGACAACCACCCGAGCCGCAGACGTTTTCTGACACTCGCCTCCACGGCCGGCGCGGTCGCCGCCCTCGGCGGTCTGCCCGCCTTCACCGCGTCGGCGGCCCCTCTCCGGCCCGCTTCCTCCCCCTTGCTGTCCGCGACCGCCGCCGCGAAGAACCAGTTGTGGTGGCGAGCGCCCGGCTCCCCCACCTCCATGATCCAG
This sequence comes from Streptomyces sp. NPDC001604, assembly GCF_042893475.1. Taxonomy (NCBI): domain Bacteria; kingdom Bacillati; phylum Actinomycetota; class Actinomycetes; order Kitasatosporales; family Streptomycetaceae; genus Streptomyces; species Streptomyces sp. NPDC001604. Next base: position 139,164 of record NZ_JBIAUY010000003.1, read on the forward strand.
CAGGGTCTGCCGGTCGGAAACGGACGCCTCGGAGCGCTCACGAGCAACGATCCCGCCGCCGAACTGCTGACGATCACCGACTCCACCCTGTGGACGGGCGGCCTCAACGACACCTTGCAGAGCGACGGCCAATTCCCCTACGGCCGTGACGACTTCGGCTCGCTCACGCTGCTGGCCGAGCTCACCGTCGACATCCCCGCGCACGACCTGGGCTCGGTCGACAACTACCGTCGTACCCTCGACCTCGGCCAGGGGTTCGTCAGCGCCCAGTACGACCTGTCCGGCGTCACCTACCGGCGGCAGGTCTTCGCCAGTCGCCCCGACGACGTCATCGTCCTGCACTTCTCCCAGCAGGGCGGCGGCAGTTACACCGGCACCGTGTCCCTCGCCGGTACGCACGGCGAGACGACCACGGCGAACCGCACGGGGCGCTGTGCCTCGTTCGGTGCTTCCTTCGCCAACGGCTTGCAGTACGGCGCCGCCGTCACGGCCTACAGCAGCGCGGGCACGGTCGCCGTCGACGGTACCTCGATCTCGTTCCGCAACTGCAAGGACCTGACCGTCGTGGTCAGCGGCGGCACCAACTACGCGCCTGAGGCGGCCGCCGGGTTCCGCGACCCTTCCGTGGACCCTGAGTCCCTGGCGCGGACCAAGGTCCTGGCCGCCGCCGGACACTCCGCGGGCACTCTGCTGTACACCCATGTCGCCGACTTCCGCCCGGTGTTCGAGCAGCAGGACATCAACCTCGGCACGTCGTCCGCCGCCCAGCGCAGGCTGGACACCTGGCAGCGGGTGCAGGCGCGCTACCGGGACGACGTACCCGACCCCGAACTCGAGGCGGCCTACCTGCAGTTCGGCCGCTATCTGATGATCTCCGGGTCGTGGGGCAGCCTGCCGATGGGCCTGCAGGGCCCGTGGCTGGACGGCAACGACCCCGACTGGATGGGTGACTACCACACCGACATCAACGTCCAGATGAACTACTGGATGGCCGACCGGACAGGCCTGTCGGACTGCTTCGACGCCTTCGCGGACTACTGCCTCGCGCAGCTGCCCTTGTGGACTGACGTCACACAGCGGCTGTTCAACGCCTCGACCAACCGATTCCGCAACTCCAGTGGAAGGGTGGCCGGTTGGGCGGTGGCCTTCTCCACCAACCCTTACGGCGGCAGCGGTTGGTGGTGGCACCCGGCGGGCAATGCCTGGCTCTGCCAGAGCCTGTTCGAGCACTACGAGTTCACCCAGGACCGCGCCTACCTCGAAAGGATCTACCCCCTCCTCAAGGGCGCCGTGGAGTTCTGGGAGGCCCGCCTCATCACCACGACCGTCACCGACGCCTCCGGAGCCTCGCGCGAGGTCCTCGTCGACGACAGCGACTGGTCACCCGAGCAGGGCCCGCAGGACGCCAAGGGCATCACCTACGCCCAGGAAGCGGTGTGGAACCTCTTCGGCAACTACCGGACCGCCACCCGCGTACTCGGCAAGGACCTGTCCTACGGCACGACCGTCGACGGCCTGCGTGAGCGCCTGTACCTCCCCGTGGTCAGTCCCACGACCGGCTGGCTGGAGGAGTGGATGTCGCCCGACAACCTCGGCGAGACCACACACCGTCATCTCTCCCCGCTGTTCGGCCTCTTCCCCGGCGACCGGATCCGTCCGGACGGCTCCACACCCAAGGACATCCTCGCCGGTGCGAAGGCCCTGCTGACCGCCCGCGGCATGAACAGCTACGGCTGGTCCAACGCCTGGCGCAGCCTGTGCTGGGCCCGGCTGAAGAACGCGGAGAAGGCCTACCAACTGGTCGTCAACAACCTGAAGCCATCCGCGAACGGCAGCAACGGCAGCGCGTCCAATCTCTTCGACATCATGGACATGGGAGGCGGCCGCGGCATCTTCCAGATCGACGCGAACTTCGGCACACCCTCCGCGATGATCGAGATGCTGGTCTATTCGCGGCCGGGTCACGTCGAGTTGCTGCCCGCCCTGCCCGCCGCATGGGCGGCGTCCGGCTCGGTGTCCGGCGTCGGTGTCCGCGGCGGCTTCGTCGCCGACCTCAAGTGGCGGGGCGGCAAGGTCACGCAGTTGACGCTGAGGAGCGTCGGCGGCCGCGACACGACCGTCTTCGCGGGCAGCTCCTCTCGGAAGGTCAGCATCAAGCCCGGGGCGTCCGTCACGCTGAGCAACTTCGGCTGAGTCCGGTCCGGCCCTGTTTCCCCGACACGACGACATGAGCGGAGAGAACGACGATGTCCTCTGCAAAGGGAAGACCGGCGGCGTTTCGCCGACCGCTGCTGTCCGTGTGCGCCGCACTCACCGGCATGGCGCTCACGGCCGTTCCGTTGAGCACCGCCACCGTGGCAAGCGCGGCCGCCTCTGACTCGCAGGGCAAGGCGACCAGGGTCAGTGCCTGGTCGCCCAGCATGACGACCGGCGGCCCGTCCTTCGACAACCAGACCATCCGGATGGTGGTGCACAGCAGCGTCGCGGGCTCGGGCGCACGCATCACCCTGTCCAACCGGTACAGCAGCGCTCCGCTCGATGTCGGCGAGGCGGACGTGGCCGTCCAGGCGAACGGCGGCGAGGGGACGCGCGGAACCATCCGCAACGTCACCTTCGCCGGCTCCCGCCACCTCACGATCCCGGCCGGCGAAGAGGCGGTCAGTGACGTCGTCCCGATCCCGGTCGGCGCCGACCAGAACCTGCTCGTCAGCCTCTACGTCCCCGGTGCGACCGGCATGTCGACCTGGCACTCCGACGCCTTCGACACCACCTACATCGCCTCGGGCAACCACACGGGTGACGACAGCGCCACCGCGTTCGGCACCACCACGACCTCCTGGTACTACCTGGCGCGCCTCGACGTGCTGGCATCGACCGCGAGGGGCACCGTCGTTGCCTTCGGTGACTCCATCACGGACGGCTACCACTCCTCGACCGGCACCTACACCCGCTGGCCCGACTTCCTCGGCCGCCGGCTCGGCGCCGGACCGGGCCCGCAGAGACTGAGCGTCGTCGACGCCGGCATCGGCGGCAACCGCGTCCTCACCGACGTCCCGAACCTGTGGCAAGGCGTCAGCGCCCTCAAACGCTTCCGCCACGATGCCCTCGGCCAGCGGGGTGTCAAGGACGTCATCCTCTTCGAAGGCATCAACGACATCGGCAACAACGCCGGCCCCGACGGCCGACCGCTCACAGCCCAGGGCCTCATCGCCGGCTACCGCACCCTGATCGACCAGGCACACGCCGCCCATGTCCACGTCATCGGCGCAACCCTGATGCCCGACGAGGGCAACGGCTACTACACACCCGCCGCCGAGGCCCTCCGCCAGAGCGTCAACCGGTGGATCCGCACCAGCGGCGCCTTCGACGGCGTCATCGACTTCGACCGGACCATGCGCGACCCCGCAAACCCGGCCGCCCTCAACCCGTCGTACGACTCCGGCGACCACATCCACCCCGACGACGCGGGCATGAAGGCCATGGCGGACGCGATCGATCTGCGGCTCCTGCGCAGCTGACGCCCCGCCACTCGACGCGCAGTGTCCGCACGCACACAGAGCGCGGGCGGACACTGTCTCCCGAGATCCGGCTCGGGGTCGGGGTCAGGGTGCGGTGTTGAGATAGATGCCGTTGATCCGCGAGTTGACGGGCACGTCCTGGTTGCGGTCGAAGCGGGGCGTGGGCGGATCGACGGTGCCGGGGTAGACGACCGCGCCCCAGTTGTCGTTCGTCTCGATCTTCCGGACGGTCCAGTCGGGGTCGTTCGGATCGAACCCGACGAAACCCTGGCCGCTGAGGCACGAGGTGTCCCCGTCGGCGAACGTGACCTTCACCGATCCTGACGGTGCCATCCAGCAGAACGCCCAGTAGTCCGCGCCGTCTTGCTGCGCCGCGCCGGAAGCCGGTGCGGCGGCCCCCACGGTAGCCGTCGCGGCGAGCGCGACGCCACGGGGCCGTGCCGTGCGCCCGGTCCGCCGTGGCGGCGGGGGCCGCATGGATGGGGACCGCCACGCCCGAGGAGGCAGCCGGTTCCCGGGCCGCGGCAACTCCCTTCCCTCAACTCTTACTTCACACCTTGACGAAAGTGGTCCGTACCTTTAGTTTCACCGGCAGCCCCAACCCCGCGCGTGTACTCGCCCGTTCACAAGGTGTACGCGGCCCGAGCATCCCCACCCCCCACGAAAGGGCTCCCCCGCCATGCCCAGATCCAGGCCACTCCCCGCATCCGCCGCGCTGGCGGTCACCGCTCTCACCCTGTCCACCGGCCTGCTCACCGGCGCCCCCGCACAGGCCGCGGCCACCGCCCTGCCCACCGGCTTCGCGACGGTCATGAACGCCGCGAGCGGCCGGTGCCTCGACGCCAAGGCGGCCGCCACCGCGAATGGCACCGTCGTGCAGCAGTACTCGTGCAACGGCACCGCGGCCCAGCGTTGGAGCTTCACCGCCACGAGCGACGGATACGTCCGGATCAACAACGCCAACGACACCAACCAGGTGGCGGACGTCGCCGACGTCTCCACCGCTGACAACGCAGTGGTCCACCTGTGGGCCTACGGCGGCGGCGCCAACCAGCAGTGGCTGCCGGTGGACGAGGGCGGCGGCGCCTACCACTTCGTCAACCGCAACAGCGGCAAGTGCCTCGACGACCCCGCGGCCTCGACCGCCGACAGCGTGCAGTTCGTGCAGTACACCTGCAACGGCACCGCGGCCCAGCGCTTCCAGGTCGTACCCGTGACGCAGTCGGCCGGCAATCCCGACCTGGGCCCGAACGTCGTCGTGTTCGACCCGTCGATGTCGTCCTCGACGATCCAGAGCAGGCTCGACTCGATCTTCCAGCAGCAGGAGACCAACCAGTTCGGCTCCCAGCGCTACGCCGTGCTGTTCAAGCCGGGCGCCTACAGCGCCGACGTCAACGTCGGGTTCTACACTCAGGTGCTGGGCCTGGGCCTCTCCCCCGACGCGGTGACCATCAACGGGGCGGTGCACGCCGAGGCCGACTGGTTCCAGGGCAACGCCACCCAGAACTTCTGGCGCGGCGCGGAGAACCTGTCGGTCAACCCCACCGGCGGCAGCGACCGCTGGGCGGTCTCGCAGGCGGCGCCGTACCGCCGGATGCACCTGCGCGGCAACCTCGCCCTGGACGACGGCGGCTGGTCCAGCGGTGGCCTCCTCGCCGACAGCAAGATCGACGGCCAGGTCAGATCCGGCACCCAGCAGCAGTGGCTTACCCGCAACTCCCAGCTGGGCAGCTGGACCGGCTCCAACTGGAACATGGTCTTCACCGGCAGCACCGGCGTCCCGGCCACCAGCTTCCCCAACCCGCCCTATACGACGGTCGCCCAGAGCCCGGTCTCCCGCGAGAAGCCCTTCGTGTACATCGACGGGTCCGGCAACTACCAGGTCTTCGTGCCGTCCCTGCGGTCCAACTCCTCCGGCACCAGCTGGGCGGGCGGCGCCTCGGGCTCCTCGCTCTCGCTGGACTCCTTCTACGTCGTGAAGCCGGGCGCCACCGCCTCGCAGATCAACTCCGCCCTGGCGGCGGGCAAGAACCTCCTGGTCACCCCCGGTGTCTACCACCTCGACCAGACCCTGCAGATCAACCGCGCCGACACGGTCGTGCTCGGTCTGGGCCTGGCCACCTTCGTGCCCGACAACGGCATCACCGCCATGAAGGTCGCCGACGTCGACGGAGTGAAGATCGCGGGCCTGCTGTTCGACGCCGGCACCGCCAACTCGCCGAGTCTGCTGGAGGTCGGGCCCAATGGCTCCGCCGCCTCCCACACGGCCGACCCGACCTCCCTCCACGACGTCTACTTCCGCGTCGGCGGCGCCGGGGTCGGCAAGGTGACCACCGGCCTGATCGTCAACAGCGACAACGTCATCGGCGACCACATGTGGATCTGGCGCGCCGACCACGGCAGCGGCGTCGGCTGGACCAGCAACACCGCGGACACAGGAGTGATCGTCAACGGGGACGACGTGACGATGTACGGCCTGTTCGTCGAGCACTTCCAGAAGTACCAGACCGTCTGGAACGGCAACGGCGGACGCACATACTTCTTCCAGAACGAGATGCCCTACGACCCGCCGAACCAGGCGGCCTGGATGAACGGCTCCACCCAGGGCTACGCGGCCTACAAGGTCGCCGACTCGGTGACCAGCCACCAGGCGTACGGTCTCGGCAGCTACTGCTACTTCAACGTGAATCCCGGTGTCGTGGCCGCGCACGCCATCGAGGCGCCGAACAACTCCGGCGTCCGCTTCACCAGCATGGTGACTGTCTCCCTCGGCGGCACCGGCACCATCAGCCACGTCATCGACAACACGGGCGGCCCGTCCAACTCCAGCACCAACGTGGCCAATCTGACCAGCTATCCCTAGGAGACGTAAAAGCCCCAGAACGGGTGTCCACGCGGCGGTTATGATCGCTGAAGGGGAACCGGACACGACGGGGGGCTCGCGTTGGATCGCCTGGCAGGAGCAGGCCCGGAAGGTCGGCGCCGGCCGAGCGGACGCGGTGTGCGTGTGACCGGCCGGCCGGCGCCCTCGGTGCTGCCTTCGTCGTTGCGCCCGTTGCTCGGACCGATCGCGGTTCTCGCCGCGCTGGTGGTCGCCGCGATCGGGCTCCTGTACGCCGGCCACAGCGAGCCCGGCAGGGTGGACCGGTGGTTCGTCGCGCCGACCGCGGACAGTGTGCGGCCGCCGTGGCGGTATGTCGCACTGACCCTGGACTTCCTGGGGGAACCCGCTGGATCGGCAGTGGTGATCCTGGCCGCGGTGGCGGGATGTCTGCTGCTTCGGCGTCCTCGCGCCGCGGTGCTCGTCGTGGCCGGTGCCGGCCTGACCGTGGGGACGGCGACGCTGCTCAAGCACGTGGTGGGACGCACCATCCACGGGGCAGACAACCTGTCCTACCCGAGCGGGCACACCGCCTTCTTCACCGCGCTCGCCCTCACGGCGGCGCTGCCGGCGACCGGTCGGTTCGGCCTCGGCAAGGCGGCCGGCATGTCACTCGTGCTCGGCGCGGCGCTGGTGGCCGGCGCAGCGATGGGGTGGGCGCAGGTCGCCCTGGGGGCGCACTACCCGACCGACGCGCTGGGCGGCTGGTGCACCGCGCTGGCGGTGGTACCGGCGACCGCCTGGCTGGTCGACCGTGCGGCCGACCGGCGGGCCGTTCACACGGCCGACGCCGGTCGGCTGGAGCATCGCTGACGTCAGGCCAGGCGGCGGAAGACCGGTTTCACCGGTCGTCCGCCCAGCCAGGGTGTGGGGTCACCGGCGTCCAGCGCCTTCCGGTACACCGCACATGCCTGGACCACCACATCGACGGTGTGATCGATGTCGGCTTCGCTGAGCGCGCTGCTCACCACGAACGACGGGGCGAGCACCCCGCCTTCGAGGAGCCGGCGCAGGAACAGGGTGCGGTACTCCTGCGACGGCTGCCCGTTCTCGTCGAGGGTGGCGAAGACCAGGTTGCTGGCCCGGCCCCGGACGACGATGTGCTCGCCGACCTCCATGCCGGCCGCGGCCTCGCGGACCCCGGCGGCCAGCCGCTCGCCGAGGGCGTGCAGCCGTGCGGTGACGCCCTCTTCGGCGTAGATGCTCTGCACGGCCATCGCGGCGGCCAGCGAGTGCGTTTCCGCACCGTGCGTGGTGGACAGCAGGAACACCCGCTCGCCGGAGTGGCGCAGCCCGCCGCGCTCCATCAGCTCGCGGCGCCCGGCCAGCGCGGAGACGGCGAACCCGTTGCCCAGTGCCTTGCCGAAGGTGGAGAGGTCGGGGACGACGCCGTACAGGCCCTGGGCGCCCGCCTCGGACCAGCGGAAGCCGGTGATCATCTCGTCGAAGATCAGCACGCAGCCGTGCCGGTCGGCCAGCTCGCGCAGTCCGGCGAGGTATCCGGGCGGCGGCTCGGTCTGGGTGGCGGGTTCGAGGATCAGGCAGGCGATCTCGTCCTGGTAGCGGGTGAGCAGTTCCTCGGTGGCGGCCAGGTCCCCGTAGGGGAAGGACACGGTGAGCTCGTTCGTCGTCTCCGGAATGCCGGCGGACATCGGCGTGGTGCCGATGAACCAGTCGTCGGTGGAGAAGAACGGATGGTCGGCGCAGAGGGCCACCCGCGTCCGGCCGGTGGCGGCGCGAGCGAGGCGCACCGCGGCGGTGGTGGCGTCGGAGCCGTTCTTGGCGAACTTCACCATCTCGGCGGTGGGCACCGTCGCCAGGAAGCGTTCCGCGGCCTCGACCTCCACCATGGAGGGCCGGACGAAGTTGCTGCCGCGGTCGATCTCCCGCCGTACCGCCTCGGTCACGCGTGGATGGGCGTGGCCGAGGCTGACCGAGCGCAGGCCGGAGCCGTACTCGATGTAGCGGTTGCCGTCGACGTCCCAGACATGGGCGCCGCGGCCGTGGCTGATGACGGGGGCCAGGTTCTTGGGGTACTGGTCGTCGCCCTTGGCGTAGGTGTGCGCGCCTCCGGGGATCATGGCGTGCAGGCGCTCGTTCGCCGCCCGTGACCGGGGCAGGACGAACTCCCCGGTCGCTTCGGTGTGTTCGGTGGTCAACCGACTTCACCCTTCCTGGTGCTTGAGGACCTCGGCGAGGCTCGGCGCCTCACGGTCCCGCTGGGACATCGACGTGACCGGCAGCGGCCAGGGAATGGCGAGTTCCGGGTCGTCGAAGGCGATCGTCACGTCCTCGGACGGATCGTGCTGACGATCGATACGGTAAGAGGTATCTGCGATTTCGGTAAGAGCCTGGAAGCCGTGGGCACACCCGGCCGGGATGTACAGGGTCTTCTGCGTCTCACCGGACAGCTCGAAAGAGGCCCGGTTGCGGTACGTCGGTGAGTCCGGGCGCAGGTCCACGACGACGTCGAAGATCTTCCCGTACGAGCAACGCACCAGCTTTGCCTCGCCCGCGCCGGAACGCAGGTGCAGGCCCCGCAGCACGCCCCGGACCGAGCGGGAGACGCTGTCCTGGACGAAGGCGTTCGGATCGAGGCCCACCGAGCGGACCACGTCGGCGTCGAAGGTGCGGCAGAAGAAGCCGCGTTCGTCGGCGTACGGCGTGGGCTCGAACAGGTACGCGCCGGCGATCTCCGGGACTTGGGTCGCTTTCATGGAGCCTTCCGCAGGGTGTGGGACTGGTCGGTCGCCGGGAACAGGGCCGCATTCAAGGCCGTGAACTGCTCGGCGAGTTGCTCTGCCGCGGCCTGGTTGCGCTCGGTGAGGACCTGCCGCAGCTCCGCCGATCGCTTCTCCAGCGTCCGGAACTGTTCGAGCAGCCGGTCGGCGTCGACCTCGCGCGCGGGGTGGCAGAAGGCGCCCAGGCCCATCCGGTCCATGAGTGCGTCGCTCTTGGCCGCATAGCTGAGGGCGAGCACCGGGGTGCCGGTCTTCAGCGCGCAGATCAGGTTGTGGTAGCGGACCGCGACCACGGTGTCGGCCGCCGCCATCTCCTTCATCAGGTCGGCCAGTGACGCCGGCTCGGCGGCGGTGACCAGAGGCGAGTCCACCGCGTCGAGGATCGCCTCGACCACCGCCACATCGCACTGGTCGCCGGTGAGCAGCCGGATGGGCCTGCCCTCCTCGACCAGCGTGCGGACGAACCGGATCGTCCCGTCGAGGTAGCGGCGGTGGATCTCCTCGGCCCGGGCGCGGTCGTCGTTTCCGCCGTGGAAATCCATGACACCGAGGCAGACGGTGCCCGGCGAGCCCGAGGGCGCGCTCGTCTGCGGCGTCGGCAGGGAGAACGCGAGGTCGGGGTAGACCTCGTCGCGTGCGGTGTCCACGCCCATCGCCCGCATCGCGTCCCGGGACTGGGCGTCGCGGTAGGAGCGGTACGCGGCCAGCCGCGCGGACCAGCGCACCAGGGCGCGGGTGGGCCGGTTGCGGATCTCGGCGGCGCCGACGCTGACCAGGGCGACCCGCGTGCCGAGCAGCCGGCCGCTCGCGCAGAGCAGGAACAGCGAGTACGGGAAGCCCCATGGCCGCAGCGGCAGTGTGGCCTCCAGGACGCCCATGCCCGGCACGATCACCACGTCGTGCCGGCGCACCCAGGCGGCGGTGCGGAAGACGTCGACGAGTTTGCCCAGGCCCTTCGACGCGATCGCGCCCGCCCGTGACGCGGTGCGGTACTCGGCGCGGTTCCAGTGCAGCCGTGTGGCGGGGATCCCGAACCGGGTCGTCACGGCCTCGGGTCCGCCGCACAGGGCGTCCACGACCGCGTCCGGGTGCTCGGTGCGCAGATATCCGAGTACGGCCTCCAGCGAGCCGTCGTTGCCGAGGTTGCCGGAGCCGAGGAGCCCGAACACGCCCACGCGTGTCGCCGTCGTCATGCCCGCCGCCCCTCGCGGCCCGCGACGAGGGCGTCGACCGAGACGCTGAGCGCGGCCGGGTCGACCGGCGCGCGGTCCTCCACCCGCTCGCCGGCACCGGGCCGGACCCGGCTGGTCATCCAGGCGCCCATGTGGCGGTAGCACTCGCGCCGGTCGGCCGGGGAGATCGGCGCCCGCCGGATCGCCGCGGCGAAGCCCCAGATGTACTCGGCGAGCAGCCGGGGCGTCGGGTGCAGCGGGCCCGCCCGGCGCGGGTCCAGGTTGACGCACCGGGCGCGCTTGGAGGGGTTCGCCCGCTCGGCGCGGTTGGGGTGGTCGCGGCGGAAGTACAGCAGCTCCGGCACCTGGTGGAAGCGGCCGTGCAGGGTGATCTCGGCGACGAAGGTGCGGTCCGCGTGGTGGTAGCTGTCGAGGGGCTTGACCCGGCGCAGCATGTCGGCCCGCATCACGCCGTAGAAGTCGTCGCCGCCCGGCTCGAACAGCAGGCTGCGGAAGCGCTCCGGTGCGTGCGGGGAGTCGGTGGCGAGCGTGTACTCGTAGGGCACCTTCACCTGGCCGTCGCCGTCAATCACGGCCTGGTCGGCGTGGGCGAGGATCACGTCGGGCTGCTCGTCGAGGGCCTCGATGCAGCGCCGGAGCAGGTCGCGGGCGTAGAGGTCGTCGTGCGAGGCCCACTTGAACAGCTCGCCGCGGCACTGGGTGAAGACGTAGTTGTGGTTCGGGGTGGCCCCGACGTTCCGGGGCAGCCGGATGTAGCGGATGCGGGAGTCCTGCGCGGCGTACTTGCGGCAGATGTCCTCGGTCCCGTCGGTCGAGGCGTTGTCGGAGATGACCAGCTCGAAGTCCTCGTAGGTCTGCCCGAGCAGGGCGTCGAGCGACTCGGCGAGGTACTGCTCACCGTTGTACACGGGCAGGCCGATGCTCAGCCTGGGTTGGGCGGTCATGAGGTCCTCACTTCGGGAACGGAGTTGTGGTCGCGCTCACGCAGGGCCGACCGCAGTTGCAGCCACCACACGGCCGAGCCGCTGAGGGTCGCGGCGGCGACACCCCAGGCCGAGCCGACCGTGCCGGCCACGGCAGCGCCGCCGAGCCCGCCGCCGACATAGCAGGCGGAGGCGAACAGCTGGCAGCGCAGGCTGCGCCGGGCCGCGCCGAGCGCGCGCAGCCCGGCCGCCGCGCCGGTGCCGAGGCCCGCGCCCGCGACACTGAAGGTGATCGCCACGATGAGGCGCGAGGAGGAGTGCCAGACGTCGCCGAGCGCGAGGTCGCCGAGCCGGTCAGGCATCAGCAGCAGGGCCCCGCCCCACAGGAGCGCGGCGGCGGCCTGTCCGCCGCCCAGCCGGAGGCAGAACGCGCCGAGGCGGTGCGGGGCCTGGCGCAGCACGCGTGCCGCCTCCGGGACGGTGACCAGCGACAGACCCATCAGCACGGCCAGGAACGGGCCCATCAGGAGCTCGGCGCCCCGCACCGCACCCACCGCGCCGACCCCGACGATCGCGCCGAGCCCGTACGCCCGCAGCTGGCTGGCGCCGCTGAGGCTGACGTTCTCGACCAGGTACCGGTAGCCGAGATCGCGCTGTTCGCGAAGCCACCCGCGGGCCTCGGTCATCCGGGGCCGGATGCCGGACTGGAGGCAGCCGTACGCGGCGGCCACGGCGGCGGACGCGCCCCAGGCGAGCACGAAGGCGGCCACGCTGCCCACATGGGCCGCGACGACCATGGCGGGGACGAGCGCGACGCCCCACACGACGTCGTTGACGAACGCCTTGCGCCCGTTGCCGGCGGCGAAGAACCCGAACCGCCAGGCGTCCTGCAGCAGCAGCCCCGGCATCATGACGCCGAGGCACGCGAACGCGGGCCCCAGCCGGCCGCCGAGACCGAGCCCGGCCAGCAGACACACCGCACCTATGGCGGTGCCGACGCCGAGTGCGGTCCCCGTGGAGCGGGCCACCGCGCCGCGCCAGGACGCGTCCGGGACACCGCTGAAGCGCACCACGAGCGGGTCGGTGGACAGGCCGCGCGAGACGTTGAGCACCACGCCGTAGGTCACCCAGGCCAGGCTGAACACGCCGAACGCGGTCACCCCCAGCGAGCGGGCCACGTAGATGCCCACCGCGAAGTTGGACATGCTGGAGGCCGCCTGGTCGGCCAGTCCCCAGGACAGCCGGCCGACCAGGGCCCGCTTGGCGGACCCGGCCGGTGCCGTCGTCTTCTCCCCCTCCATGGTCATCTGCGTCACGCCTTGATCAGTCCGGCGCCGTGCAGGGCGTCGGCCGCGGCGGCGACGGTGTCGAACGGCAGCCCGGACCGTTCGGCGACATCCAGCAGACTGTGCTCGCCGTCGGAGAGGTTGAGCACCCACAGCATGGCCATCTGGGCCTGCTTGGTGTCGCTGCGGCCGCCGAGCGCGTCGTACAACCCGCGCCGGCCCAGCTGCGGTTCGCCGTAGGGGCTGAGGTTGACATAGCTCCGGTTGCGGTCCAGGACGGCGAACGCCTCGCGGCAGACCGCGAGGGTGTCCGCCATCGCCTCCGGGGAGACGAAGTCCAGGTTGTCCGCCGAGGTGTGATACTCGGGGTAACCGGCGTACGGGGTCCGGGTGAGCGAGCCGACGCCGAGGTTGAACCCGGGCGAGCAGTACTGCCGCTCGTCGTAGCCGTACGGAGTGAACTCGTTGACGCGGTGTGGCCGTTCGGATGCGGTCAGGACGTGCCGCATCACCCGGTCGATCTCCGCGTCACCGCGTCTGCTCTGCTTGTACGTCAACTGGCCCCGGTCCCCGGCGCAGGCCAGCACGACGCCGTGCTTGACCCGCTCCACCCGCTCCGCGTTGCGGGCCAGCCAGGTGATCGCCCCGATGGTGCCGGGCGCAAAGATGAACCGGTAGGTGTAGTACGGCGTTTCCTCGGCGAGCGCGCGGGCCAGGAACGTCGCCACCGCGATACCGGCCAGGTTGTCGTTGGCCAGTGACGGGTGGCAGACGTGGCAGGAGACGATCACCTCGTCGGAGACCTGGCCGGGAACCACGTGCTCGGCGTAGGTGAGGTGGCCGTCGGCGAGCGTGGAGTCGATACGGACCTCGTACTCGCCGTCCGGCATCGCGTCCAGGGTCTCCTGGGCCAGGCAGAACCCCCACTCCAGCTTGTAGTAGCTGGTGCGGTACGGCACCAGGCTCGGCTGCTCCGGCAGGGTGTGCAGGTGTTCGCGCAGCTCGGACAGCGGCACGGTCGCCGACACCGGGACGCTGTAGCCGAGTACGTGCAGGCTGGACGCGGCGAAGTCGACGATCCGGTTGCCCGCGCTGTCGGCGATGTACGCGTCGCGGATGTTCCACTCCTGCGGCACCGTCCAGTCCAGCACCTGCGTCCCTGTCGGCACCTCGTGCACCTGCAGCGGCAGGTACTCGCCGACGATGTCCAGGGTGGCGCGGACACCGTCGCCGGTGATGCTCCGGCACAGCGGGTACATCCGCTCCACCAGGGCGTGCATCTCTTCGCCGGGATCGGTCATCGGCGCCACCGCAGGGTGTCGTCGACGGTGCCGGCCTCGGAGGCGGCGCGCAGCACGGCGAGCCGGGTGAAGCGCTGGTCGAAGTCCTCCTTGGTCAGGCCGAACTTCCGGTAGGCGTCGGCGAGTTCGAGCGCGCCGCGCTTGACCGACCACTCGATGTCGAAGCCGGGGATCGCGGCGCGGAACCGGGAGAAGTCCACGCGGTAGGAGCGCGGGTCGGCCCCGTTCTCCCCGGTGATCCGCACCTTCGCGCCGGGTACCGCCTCGGCGACCTGCTCGGCGATCTCGGCGACCGTGACGTTGTTGGTCTCGCTGCCGATGTTGAACGGCCGGTCGTGGACCGCCTCGCGCGGCGCGGTCAGCGCGGCCGTGAAGGCCCGGGCGATGTCGGCGGCGTGCACCAGCGGGCGCCAGGGGGTGCCGTCGGAGAGCACCAGCACCTCGCCGGACAACAGCGCGTGGCCCACCAGGTTGTTCAGCACGATGTCGGCGCGCAGCCGGGGCGAGTAGCCGAAGGCGGTGGCGTTGCGCATGTACACCGGGGTGAAGTCGTCGTCGGCCAGTGCGTGCAGGTCGTCCTCCACCCGCACCTTGGACTCCGCGTACGGCGTCACCGGGCGCAGCGGGGCGTCCTCGCCCACCAGGTCGTCGCCGCCTGCGGCGCCGTAGACGGAGCAGGTGGACGCGTACAGGAAGCGCCGCACTCCGGCGTCGCGCGCCAGCCGGGCCAGCCGCACGGAGGCGTGGTGGTTGATGTCGTAGGTGAGTTCCGGCGCCAGCGAGCCCAGCGGGTCGTTGGACAGCGCGGCCAGGTGGATCACGGCGTCCACGCCGGCCACGTGTTCGGCCGTGACGTCACGCAGGTCCACCCGGTGCCCCTGCGGGTCGGCGGGTGTCTCGCCGAGGACGGAGTCGGCGAACAGGCCGGAGTCGAGGCCGACGACCTCGTGTCCGGCTGCGGCGAGGACCGGGGCCATCACGGTGCCCAGGTAGCCCTGGTGTCCGGTCAGGAGTACGCGCATGGTTCAACCCCCCAGGTTGAGCGTGAGTTTGGTGACGGCGAACGCCTCGGCGTATCGCTCGTGGCATTCGATGCCGCGGATTCGTGCCAGCCCGAGGAAGGCTTCGCGGTCGTACCAGGGCCGGTGGCGCTGCGAGGCGTAGTGCTCCTGCAGCAGCCGTACCTTTTCCTCGGCGATCTCCGTCGACAGCGGCTGGTAGGCGGCCATGCGGCCGAGGTCGCCGTCCCATTTGACGATCTCGTAGCCGAGGACCAGGTGGTCGCGGAAGGCGGTGGGTATCAGCTGGGCCAGGCCGCGGTGGTCCTGGTGGGCGTCGTCGGTGCGCGGGGCGAGGACGAGATCCGGGTCGGTCTGCGCACGCAGTTCCTCGACCGCGGCCTTGGCCTCGTCCCAGTGCACGGGCAGCCGGCCGTCCGGCAGCTTGTGCACGGTCAGCCGCAGGTCGGCGCCCGGGCAGAAGGCGGCGAGCGCGGCCTGCTCCTCCTGCTCGCGCTCGCTGCCGCCGCCGGAGAGCACCAACGCGTCGACGCGCAGGCCCGGCCGCGCGTGGCACAGCGTCAGCAGGGTGCCGCCGGCGCCGATGGCGATGTCGTCGCAGTGCGCGCCCACGGCGACGATCCGGTCCAGGCTCCCGGTTTCGAGGCGGATCACGCGCGCACCCCGGCGTTGTCGTGTTCCCACACGGCCCAGGGACGGTCGCCGCGGGCGTAGGCCTCGTCGAGCGCGGCCCGCTCCTTGACGGTGTCGGTGGGCTTCCAGAAGCCGCGGTGCTGGTGTGCCACCAGGCGGCCCCGCTTGGCCAGTTGGGCGCAGCCGTCGGCGACCAGGTCCCCGTTCTCCGGGATGTGGTCGAAGACCTCCTGGCGGAGCACGAAGTAGCCGCCGTTCTCCCACAGCGGCATGTCGCTGACCGCGGTGATGCCGCCCACCAGGCCGTCCTCGCCCAGGTCCACGCAGTGGAAGGAGGACTGGGGCGGTACCACCATCATCGACGCGCCGGCGTCACGCCGGGCGAAGTTGTCGATCATGTCCGGCAGCGGGGCGTCGGTGAGGACGTCGGCGTAGTTGGCGAGGAACATCTCGTCGCCGTCCAGGTGGTGGCGCACCCGGCGCAGCCGCTCCCCGATGGGCGACTCGATGCCGGTCTGCGCGAACGTGATGGTCCAGTCGGCTATGTCGGTGGACAGCAGCTCGGTCTGGCCCTTGCGCAGCACGAAGTCGTTGGACGTCGTCTCCTCGTAGTTGAGGAAGAAGTCCTTGATGTGGTGGGCGCCGTAGCCGAGGCACAGGATGAACTCCTTGTGCCCGTAGTGCGCGTAGTAGCGCATGACGTGCCAGATCAGCGGCCTGGGGCCGACCATCGCCATCGGCTTGGGCACGTCGTCGGAGGTTCCGTTGCGCATCCGCATCCCGTAACCGCCGCAGAACAGAACGACCTTCATGCTGTGACCTCTTCCGACGCGGCCTCGACGATGATCAGTTCCGGGATGGGGAAGACCAGCCGGCCGCCCCACTCGTGCACGTAGGACAGCTGCTCGACCAGTTCGGCCCGCAGGTTCCACGGGAGGACGAGGACGTAGTCCGGTTTGTCGACGGCGATCTGCTCGGGCGCGAGGATCGGGATGCGGGTGCCAGGGGTGAACCTGCCGTGCTTGTACGGGTTGCGGTCGACCGTGTACGCGAGCAGGTCGGGCCGGATGCCGCAGTGGTTGAGCAGGGTGTTGCCCTTGCCGGGGGCGCCGTAGCCGACGACCGTCTCGCCGCGCTCGGCCGCCTCGATGAGGAACTTGAGGAGATCCCGGCGCACCTTGGCGACCCGGGCGGAGAACTCGGTGTACCCGGACAGTTCCTGCAGCCCGGCGGCCTTCTCCCGGGCCAGCACGTCGGCCACCCGCTGGGTCGGCTCGCCGGCCACCTCGGCCGGCCGGGCCCACAGCCGGATGGAGCCGCCGTGCGTGGGCAGCAGCTCGACGTCCACGAGCGCGAGTCCGCCGCTGGCCAGGGCCTGGATCGCGGAGGCGACCGTGTAGTACTGGAAGTGCTCGTGGTAGATCGTGTCGTACTGGTTCTCCTCGATCAGGGTCAGCAGGTGCTGTACCTCGATGGAGACCCAGCCGTCGTCGGCGACCAGGGCGCGCAGGCCCTGGGTGAAGCCGACCACGTCGGGGATGTGCGCGTACACGTTGTTGGCCACGACCAGGTTCGCCGGGCCGTGCTCCTCGCGGACGGCCGCGCCGGTCTCCGGGCTCAGGAACTCCGTGAGCGTGGGCACGCCCTTGTCCCGTGCCGCCGCGCCGACGTTCACCGACGGTTCGATGCCCAGGCAGCGGATCCCGCGGTCCACCACGTGCTTCAGCAGGTACCCGTCGTTGCTGGCGACCTCGACCACGAAGGCGTCAGGTCCGAGACCCACGCGCTCTGCGGCGTCGGCGACGAACGTGCGGGCGTGCTCCACCCAGGAGGTCGAGTACGAGGAGAAGTACGCGTACTCCTTGAAGGTCTCCTCCGGCGTGATCAGCGGCGGGATCTGCGCCAGCCAGCAGTCGGTGCAGACCCGCAGGTGCAGCGGGTACGCCGGTTCCGGCTGGTCGAGTTGGTCCGCGGCGAGGAAGCTCTCGCATGGTGGCGTCGCCCCGAGGTCGACGACGCTGGCCGTCGCCTCCGAGCCGCACAGTCGGCATCGTGTCATCTGCTGTTCCCATCCCCCCTGCTCGCGCGGATGTCCCCGCCGCGAGTCTGTGCTGACCGCCCCGCGATCGCGGTGCGGTACTCATCAACCAGGCGGTCGAGGCCGACCGCCGGGCTGAAACCCTGTTCGTAACGGAGCCGGGCCGCTCGGCCCATCTCCCGGTTGTGGTCCGGCTCGGCCGCGATCCGGCGGATGCAGGACGCGAGCGAGGCGGACTCCCCCGGCTGGTGCAGCAGCCCGGTCACGCCGTCCTCGACGAGTTCGACGAAGGCGCCGTGCCCGGCCGCGACGACCGGGACCCCCGCCGCCATGGCCTCCACGACCACCAGGCCGAACGCCTCCAGCCAGGTCGAGGGAGCCACCACGGCGACCGATTGCGCGATGGCCTTCTGGCACTCCGCCGTGTCCAGCAGGCCGACGTAGCGCACGTCGTCCCGGCCCGCCGCCCAGGCGGTCACCTCCGGCTCCAGCGGCCCGGTGCCGGCGATCACCAGCGGCACGCCCACACCGCCGCTCGCCGCGAGCTCGTCCCACGCGGCCATCAGCAGCCGTACGCCCTTGGCCTCCGCGAGCCGGCCGAGATAGAGCAGATGCTCGCCCTCGCCTGCTCGACGGTCGCCCGGGTCGGGCACGAAGTTGTGCTTCACCGCCAGCCGTTCGGCCGGCATGCCGGCCCGCACCAGGGTGTCGCGCTGCGCCGCGGAGATGCAGAAGAACCGCTCCACGCCGGACCACCAGCGCCGCCGGTTGGCCGACAGGCTGACCGCCAGCGGCACCGTCGCCAGGCGCGAGCCCCGGTAGCAGCCGTGCCGGACGGCGGGCAGCGGCAGCGCCGATCCGACGCACTCGGTGCACGGCCGCCCGTCCCTTTGCAGCGTGCCGGGCGGGCAGACCTGGGTGTAGTTGTGCAGCGTGGCCACTGCGGGCACGCCGGCGTCGGCGCAGGCGGCGAGGACCGCGGGCGACAGGAGCGGGAAGACGTTGTGGACGTGCACCACGTCCGGCCGCTCGCTGCGCAGCCTGGCGGCGAGTTCCGTGCGGACCGCCGGGTTCCACGGCACCCGTAGGGGCACCGCGACCTTGCCGAGGAGGGACATGGCGCCGATGTCGTCGCTGCGCCGCTCGAACAGCTCGACCCGGTGGCCGCCCTCGCGCAGCAGTTCGACCTCCTGGTCGACGACCTTGTTCTCGCCGCTCGGCTGTGCCGAGGCGTAGCGGTTGTGCACCACGAGGATGTGCATGCTCAGGTCGCCTCCGATCGGCGGGCCCAGCGCGGGACGCGCTGTCGCGGGAGTTCCGGTGTGGAGAGCCGGGGGACTTCGGGCGTCGGGAGGACGACGGCCTCGGCGGGTGCCGCCAGCAGTGAGGCGGCCAGGGCCAGATGCAGCAGATACGGCGAGGCGTCACCGAGACCGGCCTCCGTGTAGGAGGCCATCGCGCAGTAGGTGATCAGGAAGATCGCGCAGGCCCGCTGCAGCGACGGCGGCCGGAGCAGCGCGACACCGCCCAGCACCACGATGATCACCGCGACGAGGGTCACGCCGATCAGACCCTGCTCGTTGTAGACGGCCAGCCAGCTGTTGTCGATCGGCAGCCCGCCGAACGACTTGTCGCCCAGGCCCACGCCGAACAGCTGCTCCGAGGTCGAGCGGGGCGCGGACAGCAGGGCGTCCCAGACCTTGGCGCGGCCGGTGAGGCTGGAGAAGTTCTCCTTGCTCTGTCCGCGCAGGAACCACGACTGGAGCATGGAGGCGAACCCCACCGCGGCCACCGTGGCCAACAGCACCGCCCAGCTGAAGAAGCGGCGGGCGGCGGCGCTGGTCAGCAGGAGCGAGCCGATCGCCAGCACCAGCCCGACGATCAGACCGAGCGTGGCCGTGCGGGTATGGGTCAGCGCGAGCAGCACGAGGGACGGCACGATGATGACCGCCGCGCTCTTCTTGTCGGTCCGGCGGCCCAGCAGGAGCAGCACGGTCAGCCCGATGATCACCGCGGCGTACTGTCCGATCTGCGGCGGGGTGAGCGGCCACAACGCGCCGACCAGGCGCCCGCCGTAGAGGTCGGGCAGGGCCGCGCCCGGAGAGACGGCCAGGCCCGCGGCCACCGATCCGAGCACCGCGAAGTACATCCGGATGTGGTGCCGCACGAACGTCAGGCCGCCGTTCCACCAGCGGGTGAGCAGCCACAGGGTGCCGACGAAGAGAGTCAGCCGGAAGCAGCGGAACAGCGCGCCGAAACCGGACTCCAGATTCGCGCTGGAGATCACGCTCGACACCAGCAGCAGGGTGAGCAGGAGCACGTAGGCGCTGGGCCGGATCCGCAGCCGGAGGTTGACCGCGAGCGCCAGGGTGAACGCGGCGACCAGGGCGCCCATCGTGACCATCTGGATGAGGGAGCGGGGCAGCGGGACGATGGTCTTCGCCCCGGCGGAGCCGAGCGTGTTGAGGATCAGCAGTCCCCAGACGATCCCGATGATCCTCGGTGTGCCGGCGGGGCGCGGTTGGGCGCCGGACAGCGTGCTCATCTCAACCACCGGCCTGTCCGCTGATGGTGCTGCCCGCGTCCTGCTGGTAGGGCGCGCCCTGCCAGCCCGGGAAGTCGAGGACCTTGCTGGGGTCGTGGACGACGAAGGCCCACGGCCCGACGTAGACGTTGTCGTGCCAGCGGTTGTGCTGCTTGAGGGTGATCGCGTCGGCCACCTTCTCGCCCTTGTAGGGCGACCAGTCCGGATAGGTGCCGTAGTTGGAGAGCACGGCCATGCGGTCGCACTTCGTCGTGCACTTGAGGACGGACTTGTCCAGCACGAAGCGGTTGTCGTGGATGTCCACCCGCTGGGTCTTCCACCGGCAGTCGGCGTAGAGCGGTGCCTTGGTGATCGTCGACTTCGTGCAGCGGCTGGTCTTCTTCACCAGCAGCGTGCAGTCGCCGGAGGAGGTGTTGGCCGGGCTGTTGCAGAACCGGTCGGCGTTCTCCCACAGGGTGATCCCGGACCAGTTGTTCTCCATCAGGTTGCCGTAGATCTCGATCTTGTTCGTGCGGGCTTTGACGCGTGGTTCGCCACCGGACTCGGACAGGTAGATGGTCGCGAACGGGAAGGTGTCGCCGCGGGCGGCTGCCTTGCGGCCCTCGACCCAGTTGTTGCGCCGGATCGTGTTGTTGCGGATGACCGCGTTGTAGCTGGTCTCGTAGATCAGCGCGGCGCCGTCGTTGGCCTCCAGCACGTTGTCCTCGATGCGGAAGTCGTTGTTGTTGGTGTCCGCCCACAACCCGGTTCCGCGGTTGTCGTGCACCCAGTTGCCGCGTACGTCGGCGCCGTCGACGGCCCAGAACTTGATGCCGCCCGTGCAGCCGCAGCCCTGCTGCCGCCGCTCCCAGTCGCCGGTGTTGTTGCCGACGATCTCGTTGCCCTCGACCACCAGGCCGCTGATACGGCCGCTGCCCTTGTAGGCGTTCATGCCGTACTGGCCGTTGGCGCGCAGGCAGTTGCCGCGGACCTGCTGGCGGGCTCCGGCCATCAGCCCGGCACCCAGGTTGTTCTGGATCGTCGAGTGCTCGATCACCCACCCGTCGGCCGAGTCGTGGTTGACCACGCCCTCGTTCTGCGGCGGCACGAAGCCCTGCACGGTCAGATAGGCGATGGTGACGCCTTCGGCGGTGCCGGCGAACGCGTACTGGTTGGTCTTCCGGCCGTCGAGCACCGCGCCGGGCGCGCCGAGGTAGCGGTCCCCCTTCTTGGGGATGACCTGGGCGTACCGGTCGGGGTCGAGCCGGTGCTTGCCCGGTCGCAGCCAGAACGTGGTGTTCGGCGGGTTGTCCTTGGTCTTCGCCGCCAGGTCACCGACCTTCGCGGGGTCGACCGTCACCGCGCCCGCCGGTGCCTTCGCCGGCCCGGCCTCGGGCTTGGCGCACACCCGGGCGACGTCCGTGGACCGCGCCCCGGACGTGGTGGGCGCGGCGGTCGTCGTCCTCGCCTCGGCGGGCTGTGTGCCGTCGCAGCCGGTCAACGCCAGCAGGGCCAGCGTCAGCGGTGCCGCCGCCCACGCCCAGTGCCGCCTCTTGATCCCCACGTGCCCCCCTACCCGCGGAACCTGAGCACGGTGGTGAAGCCCTCCGTGCCGTCGGTGAAGCCGGTGCCGACCAGGGTGGTGGCGGGTTCCTTGCGCCCGAAGCCTGCGGAGTACCAGCCCAGCGGCGGCTCGGTCTCGCCGCGGTGCGCCTGCCAGGACAGCTGCCCGGGCAGGTCGAGCACCGCGGAGCGGTCCTCGCCGTCCCGGGTCCAGGTCAGTTCGGCCCGGTTGTCCACCAGGTCCGCGGTGATCGCCGGGCCGAGGTGGAAGGCCAGCCGCACGGCCCCGCCCGGGCCGCGCACCTCGTCGACCACCCTCAACTCCCGGCTTTCGGCGGTGAGTTCCACCTGGCGACGGTGCACCGAGCCCTGGTAGCCGTCGTGCTCCGCGCTCCAGCGGGCCGCCCCCTCGCCGGACGTCTCCGCGACCAGTACGCGGGTGTCGGCGTGCCGGGTCCACAGGAACGGGCCGCCGGAGACGGACTGGTCGGCGCCGTCCAGTTCGAGGGTGTTGTGGCCGAGGGTGGAGCGGAAGTACTGCCGCCACTCGGGCTGCCCGTGGTAGCAGTACGTGCCCGGGTCGGCGAGCACGTCGACACCGTCGTGGCGGACCTCCACGGACAGTGCGTCCGCGTGGGCGTGCGCGGCGATGGACAGGAAACCGTGCGGGCCGCCGTCGCAGCGGCACCAGATCTCCTCCGGGCCGCGCAGGATGGTCATGCCCGCGTCCGCGAAGTGGGCAGGCCTGCTGTCCGGGCGGGACACGGCCGGTCCGGTTCCGTTTTTCTCGTACGGCCGGATGAGCGCGGCCAGCAGCGGGGTGCGCACATCGGTGCCGGTCACCGTCGGCCACCAGTCGAGCCGGCCGAACACCGCCTCCCCGGTGGACAGCAGCGAGCCCCAGCGGTCGGTGCCCTCGCCGTCCAGGATCAGACCGTGCCCGTCGTCCGCGTCGCCCTGGCGCGGTGGCCGCAGCCGGTTGTCCACGACCGCGGCGAGCGCGTCGGTCATCCGCAGCAGCACCAGGCGGACGGTCGCGGGGACCGGCACGCCGGCGGCATCGGCCTCGGCCACGGCGGCCAGACCGAGTTCCAGCACCAGGCCGTGGTACTCGGAGGCCAGCTCGCGGTTGAGGCCGGAGAGGAAGGTGTTGCTGCGCAGATGCCGGTCGAGCGAGCGCAGGGCGTCGGTCCGCCAGCGCTCCGAGGCGGGGAACCAGTCGAACGCGCAGGCCGCGGCGAACTGTCCGGCAGCCTCGGCGATGACGTGGTTGTTCGCCGACGATCCCCGGCTGGGGAAGGCGGCCAGCCAGCGCTGGTGGTGCCAGATCTGGTTCAGCGCCACCGGGTTGTCCTCGAACAGATCGGCCGCACCCGGCCAGCCTTCCAGCAGCCGGCGCACCCACACCCACGACAGCAGCCGGATGCCCAGCTCGATGCCGCTGATCCAGTGGACGCCGCGCAGCGGCGGGTTGACCTCCCACCACGAACGCAGGTGCGCGGCCACGCGCTCGGCGTACCGCTCGTCCCCGGTGATCGCGTAGGCGGCGGCGAGCTGGGTGAGGTGGTGATGCCGGGACAGCTCCCAGATCTGCTTGATGTCCCCGACCGCGTCCTCGCTGCGGTACGGCACGTCGAAGGCGTAGCCCGACGGGGTCCGGCGCCCGGTCTTGGGGTCGTACCACCAGTCCGGGTCGACGAGGTCGTCGCGGGCCACCCCGAAGTACTCGACGTGCCCCTCCATCAGCCGGTCCGCCTCGGCGACGAGGCGTTTCGCGGCGTCCGACGGCACCGCGGCGATCGCTTCGGCGGGCAGTACCGCGATGAACCGGGCGCCGGTCACGCTCGGGCAGGCCGGCGGCGTCGCCCGCCACCGCCGTCGGCGTACCGTGTCGCCCACCCGGCCCGCGACCTCCTGCGGTCCCATCCGGGACAGCCGTCGCAGGTACCAGCCCGCGCTCATGGTCATCGTGCGTTCTCCAACGTCACCGGCGCGCCGCCGGCCAGGCCGGCCTGCACGGCGAGGGTGGCCGCAGTGGTGGCGACCAGGGACTGCAGCGGCACCGGCATCGGCCCGCCGGTCCGCACGGCCTTGATGAACGCGGCCAGTTCGGCGTTCTGGCCCTTGTCGCGGGCCTTGGGCAGCCGTGAACTGACCCACTTCTTACGGCCGTAGACCGAGGCGCGGACGAAGTCGTCGAGGCGCAGCACCTTGCCGTCGGCGACCAGGTCGAGCGTTTCCTTGGGGAAGCCGGGGGCGCCGGTGGTGACGTAGCTGATGGTGGCGGTGGACCCGTCCGGGTAGCGCAGCACGATCTGCAGGTCCTCGTTGCCGGACGGGGCGACCGCGTAGACGGAGACCGGGTCGGCGTCGAGCAGCCAGCTCGCCGTGTCGATGAAGTGGCCGCCCTCACCGGCGAAGCGTGAGCCCTCGGTGCCCTGCTGGAGGTACCAGCTGCCGTGCTGCAGTTGGCCCGCGTTGACCAGGTAGCGCAGGCTCGCCGGGCCGCTGCGGGTGCCGAACTGCTTCCTGGCCTCCTGCAACAGCGGCGCGAAGCGGCGGTTGAAGCCGACCTGCAGCCGGTCGTTGCCGGACTCCTCCACCGTCGCGAGCACCCCGGCCAGCTCGTCCTCGGTGAGGGCCAAGGGCTTCTCCACGAAGACGGTCTTGCCCGCCAGCAGTGCCTTGCGGGTCAGGTCGGCGTGCGAGCTGTGCCGCGTGACGACGAACACCGCGTCGATGGACTTGTCGCCCAGCACGGCGTCGAGGTCGGTCGTCGCCTCGGTGAAGCCGAACTTCCGCTGCGCGTTGGCCGCGGACAGCGCGGTCGTGGTGACGACGGTCGACAACTCGACGCCCTCGCGCTGTGCCAGGTGCGGCAGCAGCATCGACGTCGCGTAGTTCCCTGCGCCGACGAACGCCAGCTTGACCGGTGTCCTGGCAGAGCGGGCCGGGTTCGGCTTCACGCTCACCGTGGGCACCGCGACCGCCGGGGCCTTGGCTTCCCCGGCTTCCTCCGCCTGCTCGGGGTAACGGAACAGCGCGGTGATGGCCTTCAGCTCGCCGTCCTTCAGGCGCTGGTAGGTCTCGACGGCGTCGTCGAAGTCGGCGACGTGGGAGATCAGGGGCTCCACGTCGATCTTGCCGCGGGCGGCGAGGTCGAGGAAGCAGGCCAGGTTGCGGCGCTCGGTCCAGCGGACGTAGCCGATGGGGTAGTCGCGGCCCTCCAGCTCGTACTCCGGGTCGTAGCGTCCGGGGCCGTACGAGCGGGAGAAGCGGACGTCGAGTTCCTTCTCGTAGTACGCGTTCCACGGCAGGTCGAGGCGGCACTTGCCGATGTCGACGACCCTGCCGCGGTCGCGTGCCAGCTTGGCGGCCAGCTCGACGGGCTGGTTGCTGCCGCCGCCGGCGGCCAGGTACACCTGGTCCACGCCGTGGCCGTCGGTGAGTTCGGCGACGGCGTTCTCCACGGCGGCGGAGGCCGGATCGCCGCAGGCTGCGGCGCCCAGGCGCTCGGCGAGTTCGCAGCGGGCCGGGTCGGGGTCGGCGCCGACGACGCGGACGCCGGAGGCGGCCAGGAGCTGCACCACCAGCTGCCCGATCAGGCCGAGGCCGATGACCAGGGCCACCTCGCCGAGCTGCGGCTCGCCCTGGCGGACGCCCTGCATGGCGATCGACCCGACGGTGCCGAAGGCCGCGTGCTGTGGCGCTAGGCCGTCCGGCACCGGGACGTAGAGGTTCTTCGGCACCCAGTTGAGCTCGGCGTGCAGCGCGTGCTCATTGCCGGCGCAGGCCACCAGGTCGCCGACCTTCACGTCGTCGATCCCGGCGCCGACCTGCTCGACCACCCCGCACAGCGAGTAGCCCAGCGGTGTGTAGGAGTCCAGCTTGCCCATCACCTTGCGGTAGGTGGCGGGCACCCCGTTGGTGGCCACGCTCTGCATGACCTTGGCGACCTGGTCCGGGCGGGAGCGGGCCTTGCCCAGCATCGACATGCCGGCCTCGGACACCTTCATCATCTCGGTGCCGGTGGAGATCAGCGAGTAGGCGCTGCGGACCAGCACACCACCCGGCTTGCACCCCGGTACCGGAACGTCGAGCACCGCCAGCTCGCCGCTCTTGTAGTTCTGTACTACCTGCTTCACCCGAACTCCTCTGAAATTCCTAAGCCGTCAAACGAGTGCTCTGGCCGGACCCAGAGGTCGCGTCGCGATACCAGTACTCGAGCGTCAGTACGTGCCACAGATGCTTGGAGAAGTCCTGCTGCCCGGCCGCGTCCTCGGCGACCATCCGCTTCAGTGCGTCGCGGCGCAGGATCCCGGAACGGACGAGTTCGCCGTCGTTGACCACCTCGCGCACCAGCGGCGCCAGGTCCCGGCTCATCCAGGCCCGCAGCGGGGCGCTGAACAGGCCCTTGGGCCGGTACACGATCTCCCGGGGCAGGATCGAGGTGGCTGCCTCCTTCAGGACCGCCTTGCCCTGCCGTCCGGCGATCTTGCGGTCGCCGGGGATGGCGAACGCCGCCTTGACCACCTCGATGTCCACGTACGGCGTCCGTACCTCGGTCGAGGCGGCCATGCTGGAGCGGTCCGTGTACGTGAGGTTCAGACCCGGCAGGAACATCCGGGCGTCGGTCAGGCACATGCGGTTGACGAAGTCGTCGAGGTCGTTGTCCTGGTAGACGTCCCTGTGTTCGGTCAGTACGTCGTCGACCGTGCCGGCCAGGTCCGGATCGAGCAGGGCGAGCAGCTCGTCCTGGTCGTACATGGTGTAGCTGCGCCGGAAGGCGGTCTCCTCCGGCAGGTCGGCGAAGGACAGGAACCGCTTGGCGAAGCGCACCGACCTGAACCCCCGGCGGGAGGTGGCGACCGGCAGCCGGTCCACGGCCGCGGACACCCCGCGCCGCAGGGGCCGCGGGACGCGCTGGTAGCGCAGCGCGATCAGGTTGGCCAGGTGCTTGCGGTACCCGGCGAACAGCTCGTCGGCGCCCATTCCGGAGAGCATCACCTTGACCCCGGCCTCGCGGGCGGCCGTGCAGATCAGGAACGTGTTGATCGCGGCGGGGTCGCCGATCGGCTCGTCCAGGCTGTACGTCATCTGCGGCAGCAGGTCGAGCACGTTCGGGGCGATCTCGATCTCGTGCAGGTCGACGCCGAACCGCGCGGCCACCTGCCGGGCGTAGCGCAGGTCGTCGGGCATCGCCTCGAACTTGGCGTCCTCGGCGCGGAACCCGATCGTGTAGGCGGAGATGCCGGGCTGGTGACGGGCCGCCAGAGCGGTCAGGTAGCTGGAGTCGAGGCCGCCGGAGAGGAAGGTGGCCACGGGTACGTCGGACAGCAGGTGGCGCCGTGTCGACTCCTCGATGACGGCGGCCAGGTCGGGCTGCTCGCCGGCCCGGGCCCGCTCCCGGCCCTCGGCGGCGACCTCCTTCAGGTCCCAGAACCGGCCGCGCTCCACCCGGCCGTCGGGGCGGCACCGCAGCCAGCTGCCCGGCGGCAGCTTCTCCGCCTCACGGAAGGCACACCGCGAGTCCGGCACCCAGTAATAGAGGAGGGAGGCCACCAGCGCCGCGTGGTCCACCTCCAGCTTGCCGCCGGTGGCGGCCGCGAGAGCCTTCAGCTCGGAGGCGAACACCAGGCCGTCGCCGCGCCGCAGCAGGAACAGCGGCTTGATGCCCAACTGGTCGCGGACCAGGACCAGTTCACCGGTGCGCTCGTCGAAGATCCCGAACGCGAACATGCCGCGCAGCCGGGGCAGGCAGTCCGTGCCCCAGCGCCTCCAGGCCTCGAGGAGGACCTCGGTGTCGGAGGTTCCGCGGAAGCGCACCCCGGCCGCCTCCAGTTCGGCGCGCAGCTCGGGCGCGTTGTACAGCTCGCCGTTGTAGGTCAGGGCGAGGCCGTCCGAGACCATCGGCTGGGCGCCGGTCTCGGTCAGGTCGATGATGGAGAGGCGGCGGTGCCCGAGGTGCACCTCGCCGTCACCGACGGGGTGGCCGTAGCGGCCTGCTCCGTCCGGGCCGCGGTGGGCGAGGGTCTCGGTGAGCCGGTCGGTCACGACCTTTCCGTCCGGCCAGCGATAGGTGCCTGCGATGCCACACATGTGCTACCGCCCGTCCTGGTCGTTGCCGGGGATGTGTGCGGCCCAGATCGGCTGCCGCTCCGTCCGCGGCTGGTTGGTGCCGTTCTGCCGGGCCGGCCGCTCGGCACGGCCGCGCAGCGCGGTGTGCAGTCCGTCCCACAGGGTGCCGTCGGTGCGGTCGCGCGGATCGGGGTCGATCAGCACCACACCGATCACCGGGATGCGCTGGTCCGCGAGCTGCCGTGCCACGGTGTGCAGCCAGGCGGCGCTGCCGTGTCCGGCCCGCACGACGAGCACGGTCTGGGTGCCGAGGTGGCGCAGGTCGGTCCACGCCGTGCCGGGCGCCACCGAGCCGACGCCGATGCGGCGCTCCGAAGGCGACAGGCTCGCGGCACGCTCGCCGCTGACCACAGGCGGATCTCCCGGCTTCTTACGGCCTTCGAGCTGTCCGCCGGGCAGAGCGTCGACGACGGTCACCGGACCCTGTGCCGCCAGGGCCCTGGCCAGATCCAGGGCGATCACGCTCGTGCTGCGTGCGCAGCCCAGTTCCAGCAGCGACACCGGTTCCGTGGAGTCGCCCGTGGTGCGGGCCAGGGTCGCGGTGAGCCGTTCGCGGGTGACCCGGGTGCGGCGGCGCCGCCACAGCTTGCCCGAGCGGCGGGGCAGCTCCGCGATGACCGAGGCGCCCAGGTTCGCGGCGATGTCCCGGCGCAGTACGGGGCGGTCCGCCACCACCGTGCCGACCGCGGCCAGCGCAAGGCCGAGGACGAGCCCGAGGATCCCGCCGACGGCGGCGTCGGTGACCAGGGCCTTGGGCAGGGAGTGGCGCACCGCGCGCGGTGCGTCCACGATCTGCGTGCCGGCGATGACCTGGGGCGTGCCGGTGCGGGCGTCCGCGGCGCGCTGGTCGAAGTCGGAGATGCGCGCGTTGAGTTCGGCCCGGCGGGCGAAGAGCGTCTCGATGCCCGCCGACGCCTTCGGGTCGCTGTCCGGGGACCGGTTTCCTATCTGCTTGTTGACCTGGGCGAGTTCGACGCGCATGCGGTCACGCTGGTCCAGCAGGGCCTTGGCCTGGGCCTGCGCGGTGTCCTTCATCCGCCGTACATGGTCCGCGATGAACGAGTCGGCGAGCGCCTTGGCGCGGGCCACCGCTTGCGCGTCGCTGTCGCCGGTCACGGTGATCTGCAGCAGGTTGTTGGTCAGACCGGCGCCCTGGTAGTCCTTCATGAAGTCCTCGGGCTTCTCCGGGGACTTGAGGGCCTGCAGGGCCTTGTCGGCGATCTGGGTGGTCTGCAGCAGCTGGACGTCGGTGCGGATCAGCGTTCCGGTGTCGTTCGGCTGGTCCTCCGCGTGCGCGACCAGCACCTTGGTCACCGCGGTCGGCGGCGGCGGCATCAGGACCGCCACTGCGGCGCCGGCCAGCAGGCCGAGCAGCGCCATGGCCGTCCACAGGCGACGGCGCCTGCGCACCGCCACCACCAGCGCCTGCAGGTCGATGAGCGGAGTGGCAGCCGACGACTCCGGGGTCGTGCTTGTCGTCACGCCGAACCTCCTGTTGCGTGGCCGCGCACCGCGAGCGCCAGCGTGGCGTCGTCCGGAAGCGGGCCGGCCGACCTCGTGGGACGGGCCTGGACCAGGTCGGCGACGACGATGCCGACGACCTCGTGCCTGCCGTCCGCGCAGGCCTCCGCGATGCCTGCGAGCTCTTCGGCGGTCCAGCTGTCCGCGCTGAGGACCACCACGGCGCCGGACTCGTTCTCGCGGTCCGGCACCACCGGCCGGTTCACCGAAACCTCCACCATCCGCAGCATCGGGCCGCTCCTGGCCTCGGCGACGAGCTGTCCTGCGGCGCGGCGGGCGATGTCGTCGCCTTCCGGTACGACGACCAACAGCCGCTGGGCGGAGGGCAGTCGCTCCTTCAGCCGGGCGCACACCCGCCGGTAGCGGAGGCGTCGGCCGGCCTCGTCGCCGGACTTCTGCGGGGCCGGCAGGTCCCACGGGGTGTCGAGGCCGAGGAAGCGGCGGACACGGGCTCGTGAGCCCCCGACTTCCGGCCGGCGTGCGCGCCGTTCACCGGCCACGTCGACGGTGCCGAGGAGTGTCGAGCCCAGTGCCGCGGCGATCTCCGGTTCGGTGCGCAGCCTGCGGTTCATCCGTGCGGCGACGAGATGGCCGACGACCGCGAGCAGGAAGAACAGCAGCGCTCCGCCGACGATGAGCTGGATCCTCGTCGGCGCGGCCTCGCCGGTCGGCGGGGCGGCGGGCCCCATGACGACCATGCCTGCCTTGTTGGTCGCCGGGTTGGCCTCGTCCACCTTCTTCATGGCCCCCTCCAGCGAGGTGCGCAGGTTCTCGAGCTCGGTGCGGGCCTGCACGCTCTCCACGGTCTGTCCGGGGTTGGCCGCCTTGGCCAGGTCGCTGATGCGGCGGCTGGTCTCCTCGACCTGCTTGCGCAGCGTGTCGTTCGCCGTGGTGGTTGCGGAGTCCGTGCCGCTGCCCGCGATCTGCGCGGTGTACTGCACGAATTGCTGAGCCACCTGGTCGGCGAGCTGCTGAGCGCGCTTGGGGGTGTCGGCCGTACCCGCGATGGTGATGATGTTCCCGTCCGCGGCCTTGGCACTGACCTGCTTCCGCAGGTCGGTGGTGCTCACGCCGGACCAGTGCAGCGCGTCGGCCGCGCGGTCGACGACCGCCGAACTGGTCGCGAGGTCCACCTGGGTGAGCAGCTCGCGCTCCTCCCACAGTCCCGGCAGCAGTACCGGTGCCGATGCCGTGTAGCGCGGGGGGAACACCACCACCGAGGCGCCGAAGCCGACCAGCGCACCCACGACGGCGAGGACGGCGAGCAGCCGCCAGCGCCGACTGAATATCCGCCCGATGGTGACCAGGCGTATCGTGTCCTCGCTCAACTGCGCTGCCTCTTCCCTGTCCGGACCGGCTCGACCGCCGACACCGGGGTGTGGTCACGGCAGGCGGCGGCATAGGCGGCGAGCAGCGACGCTTGTGAGTTCTCCCAGGCCAGCGGCCCGCTGATCCGCTCCTGGCCGATCTTGCCCATCCGGGCGCGCTTGTCCGGGTCGTCCATCAACTCCGCAACGAGCTCGGCGAACCGGGCCTCGTCGTTGGCGGGCGCGTAGACGGCGGCGTCACCGGCGGAGACGCGCGCCTCCTTCAGTTCGAAGGAGACGATCGGCCGGCCCATCGCCATGTACTCGAGGACCTTGTTCATGGTCGACACGTCGTTGAGCGGGTTGCGCGGGTCGGGAGACAGGCACACGTCCGCGGTGGACAGGTAGCGCACCAGGTCGGCGTCCGGAATGCGCCCGGTGAACTGCACCTGCTCGGTGAGGCCGAGCTTCTTGGACAGCTCGACCATGGCGTCGAAGGCGTCGCCGGAGCCGACGAACACCGCATGCCAGTCGGTACGCCCGAGCTCGTCACGCAGCTTCGCCAGGGCCCGCAGGGCGTAGTCGACGCCGTCCTGGGGGCCCATGACGCCCAGGTAGCACAGCAGATGAGGCTTGCCGCGCTTCAACTCCGGCTCGGGCGGCACCGGTTGGAACCGCTCGATCTGCGGCGCGCTGCGCACCACGAACACGTCCTCCGGGCGCTTACCGCCGCGGCGCATCGCCACCTCGCGGTAGCTCTCGTTCGTGGCGAGGACGATGTCCGCGGCCCGGTACGTGCGCCGTTCCAGCGCGCACACACCGCGGTAGAGCAGGTCCTTGCCGCGGTCGAAGCGGGACAGATACAGCTCGGGCACCAGGTCGTGCTGGTCGAAGACGAACCGCGCGCCGCGCCGCTTGAGCCACAGGGCCGGCAGGAACAGCAGGTCGGGCGGGTTGCAGGTGTGCACCACGTCGACCGGGCCGACCTTGCGGGCCAGCCGGGCCGTGTGCCACAGCGCCGATCCGTACTCCTTCAGATAGCCGGCCGGCCCTCCGGTGGCCGCGCGCAGCGGGTAGCGGTGGATGCGCACCCCGTCGATCACGGCCTCCGGCTCCGTGTCGCGCTTGGTGCCCTGCGGACAGATGACGTCCACCGTCCAGCCCGCGTCGCGCAGCGTCGTGCACTCCTGCCAGACCCGCCGGTCGAAGGGCACCGACAGGTTCTCGACCAGGATCAGGGCGCGTCGCCCCGACCCCTCATCGCTCATTGCATTACCAAGCAAGGCCCACGTACCCAGGTTCGGCCCGGCGCTCATCGGCGTCGGGAAGGTGGATGAGGTCGACGATCACCGGGGCGTTCCCGTGGGGCAGCACCGACAGCACGGACGGGTCCCTGGTGCCGACCAGGCACACCTCGGCATGGTCGAGCACCTCCTCGACGGACTCCGCGAGCAGCTGCGCGAGGTGCGGCAGCCGGTTCTCGATGTACTCGCGGTTCGCGCCGAGCAGCCGGGACAGGCTGACATTGGCGTCGTAGATCTTGAGGTCGTACCCCTTGCCGAAGAGACGCTCCGCCAGCTCGACGAGCGGGCTCTCGCGGAGGTCGTCGGTGCCGGGTTTGAAGGACAGTCCGAACATTCCCACCCGGCGCTTGCCGGTGCGCTCGACCAGGTCCACCGCGCGCTGGAGGTGGTCGGCGTTGGAGGGCAGCACATGGGAGAGGATGGGCACGGAGACGTCGGCCCGCTGTGCCGCGTGGACCAGGCTGCGCAGGTCCTTGGGCAGGCAGGAGCCGCCGAAGGCGAAGCCGGGTCGCAGATAGGCGGGGCTGATGTTCAGCTTGCGGTCGGCCAGGAACACGTCGATGACCTGGTGCGAGTCCACCCCGAGCGCCTGGCACACCGCGCCCAGCTCGTTCGCGAAGCCGATCTTCAGGCCGTGGAACGCGTTGTCCGCGTACTTGATCGCCTCGGCCACGGGGACCGGCACCCGGAACACCTCGCCGGGCAGGCCCTCGTACAGCGCCGTCACCGCGTCGCCGCTGGCCGGGTCGAGCTCGCCGATGACGGTCTTGGGCGGGTCGAAGAAGTCCCGCACGCTGGTGCCCTCGCGCAGGAACTCCGGGTTGACCGCGACCCCGACGTCCACGCCGACCGTGCCGCCGAGGTTCTTCTCCAGGATCGGCACCAGCAGGTTCAGGCAGGTGCCCGGGAGCATGGTGCTGCGGAAGACGACGGTGTGCCGCCCGCCGCGCTCGGCGAGCGCGGCGCCGATCTCCTCGGTGACCCGCTCCAAGTAGGTCGTGCACAGGCTGCCGTTGGGCTCCGACGGTGTGCCCACACAGATCAGCGAGATCTCGCTGTCCATGATGGCCTCGCGGACGTCGGCGGTGGCGCGCAGGGCGCCGGTGCGCACGACGTCGGCGATGAGCTCGCCGATCCGCTCCTCGACCACCGGGGCCTTGCCGTCGTTGACCAGGTCGACCTTCACCTGGTTGACGTCCACGCCGACGACCTCGTGGCCCATGCCGGCCAGGCACGCGGCCGATACGCAGCCCACGTAGCCGAGCCCGAAAACGCTGACTCTCATGACCCGTTCCTCCCCCCACACAGGCCCTTGTGGCCTGCGGTCCCCCCAGCAAGGCCCTTGTGGCCTGCCGTCCACATGTCGACCGGACGACGCCCCCCGCGCATCAGTAGGCCCCCTGCCCGTGCAGCACCGCACGCATCGTCTTCCACAAGATCACCGTGTCGAGGGCGAGCGACCAGTCCTCCACGTACCTGAGGTCGAGGCGGACCGCCTCCTCCCAGGGCAGGTCGCTGCGTCCGCTGATCTGCCACAGGCCGGTGAGGCCGGGCTTGACCAGCAGCCGCCGTCGGATGTCCGGGTCGTACGCGGCGCACTCCTCCGGCAGGGGCGGCCGTGGACCGACGAGCGACATCGATCCCGTCAGTACGTTGAACAGCTGCGGGAGTTCGTCGATCGAGTACCGGCGCAGCACTCCCCCCACCCGGGTCACCCTCGGATCGTGGCGGACCTTGAACAGCAGCCCTGCGCCCTCGTTCTGGTCGGCGAGTTCGGCACGTGCCCGGTGGGCGTCGACGACCATGGTGCGGAACTTGAGGATGGTGAACTCGCGGCCGTCCTTGCCGACCCTGCGCTGGCGGTAGAAGGCTCCGCCCCGGCTGTCCGCCAGCACGAGCAGCGCGACGAAGAGCATCAGCGGCGCGAACAGCAGCAGCAGGACCGCCGCACCGACCCGGTCGACGACCGCCTTGATGGCACGGCGGCCTCCGGTGAAGGCCGGCAGGCTGACCCGCAGCAGCGGGATACCGAGCACCGCGTCGACGTGCAGCCGAGGGCCGGCCACCTCCATCAGCACCGGCGCCACGACCATCTCGGCTTCGCTGCCTTCGAGGTTCCAGGCCAGCCGCTGCAGCCGGTCCGGCGTCCAGTGCGGGTCGGGTGTGACGGCGACGACGCGGTAGCCGTCGTGGTGGACGTGCTTGGCGACGTCCGTCAGCCGGCCGACGACCGGCACTCCGTCCAGCTGGTCGCCGTCGCGCCCGCGGCCGTCCGGCGTGCACACGGCCTCGACGCGCCAGCCGATGTGCGGGAACTTGCGGGTCCGGCTGATCAGGTCGCGCACGGTGGCCGGGCTTCCGGCGGCGAGCACCGGTCTCAGGCACCGGCCTTCCTTGCGCTGTTTGTGCAGCCAGAGGCGGAGCACATACCGCTCGGTCATGGTGACCAGCGCGATCGCGGGGATCGCGACGAAGATCCAGAGCTTGATGTTGCGCGAGGTGAGGGCTATCCCGCCGAGCGCCAGTACGACGGTCGCCGCGAACAGTGAGCGTCCGAGTCTTCGGAATTCCTCGGCGCCCTGGCCGAGCACGGCCGGAGCCCACGCCCGGCCGACCGCAAGCGCTGCCAGCACCAGCAGCCAGGTGCCGAAGGCGAGTATCCCCCACTTCTCGTGCCAGTTGGCCGCGTCCCGGGCCCCGAAGAAGTTGCCTATCGATGCCACCACCAAGGCGGTGGCCACGGTGTCGCTGGTGATCACGGTACGGCGGTACCGCTGTTCCCAGTCGTTCGCGAGCTGGCTCATCGCCTCTTTCGCCAGACGCCCGCGCGCCGACGAAAAAGGGTCGACTATTCCCCCCTGTCGCACAGAAACCCCCCGGTCCCCAGTGAAACGACGTGTTCGCCCAACACTGCTGCCCCTCCCCCACGGAAGGCCCCCGCCTCCCGCACGCTTCCTCCCCTTGGGAGGTCCCCGCCCCCGCGATGCGCTGTCCCTTCCCGAGAGAGGCCCCCGCCTCCCGCGCACGACATCACGGCTACTGCAACCGCACCTGAACAACTCGCCCCGGCCGCGGCACACTCACATGCCCGGCCAGACTCTCGAGCTGTACGGAAACCCGTCGACACCTCGGATGCTCCCCGCACCCGAAGCCCCCTTCGGGCCCCAAGAATTGATCACCCCCACGTCGGCGCCAGAGATGCGGCTACGTGCCCCTCTGCATCGCCGACCCATGGATCACCATTTGTCGCCTCGTGTCCCAGCATGCGAAGCAAGGTCAATCTAGACCATCGGAACCCGCCTGGAGAGGGGAACGTGTGGAATTTGTGCCCGAGATTTGAAGATGGCTCCAATGGATCGGTGCCCGCCTGTCGGTGCCAGTGGCGACGGAGGACGCGCCTGTGACCTGTGCTGCCGGGCGCGGAGGGGGTCTGCCCGGCGGGATCTCGTCGGTGAGCACGGGGCTGTGGTTGCGGGTGGGAGCGCTCGACGGCACACAGAAAGCGGAATCTCAGAGCTCTGTTCGAACAGCCAGACACCGAGGTCACACGGACGGCCCGCTCCGGACCATGGGGAAGTCAAGGGCCACTTTCGACAATCTGCGCGATGGGGTGCCGCGGAGCTCCGCGCGCACCCCTTCCAGGAGAACGACACCTCCCGCTGCCGGCCCGACGTCGGGGGTGGGGGGCTCGGTTACGTTATGGGGCACGAGGGCTCCTACCTCCAGCTGCGGCCGGTGACCGGCGGACTCGAATGGGCCGCCGAGTCGGCCAGTGTCCGACTCGCCAGGTGATTCCCCCTCACCAACCCCTGAGCCCCACCCCAACTTGGCTGGGATGGGGCTTAGTTGAGACTTGCCCCGGTGCACGCTGACATGGGCTAGGCTGACCACGATGGGTTGCCCTGCTTTCGCGCGGGGTTGTCCCATCCAGCCAACAGCCTTGCTTTCGCGCGGGGTTGCGGGTACGCATCAGGTGCACTGTCCTGGCGATGGACTTCGATCTATTTGCCGAGACGCAGGTCAGTTGCACTGATGTGTCACGGGGACAGTGGCAGGACCGAGAGTTGATGCGGGCCGAAATGCAGGCCCGACCGAGAACACTCGCGTCAGCGTCAGCGGGGGTGTCTCGACCCGAACCGTAGGGTTCGGATCGAGGCTGCCCGCGCACCCGATCCGACCTATGACAGGGAAGGTCAGGATCGGTGGACGGCACAGCCATCATCGTCATTCTCGCCGTCGCCGGCGTGGCTTCCGTGCTGCTCTTCGCTGTGAAGGGCTTGCTGGACCAGGTCCCGGATGTGATCAGGTCCGCCGGGAAGGCCCGCGACGAGTGGCGACGTTTCAAGACGCCTGAACTGCCGCCCTCGGCGGAGGATCAGGAGCCGCCCGCAGCCACCTAAGACCCGTTGCGGGGTCTCCCGCCTGTCGGGCGGGAGACCCCGACGTACACCGGGACGGGGGGTGCGGCTCAGGTGCGGGCGACTCCTTCGGCTCGGAGTAGAAGCCCGTGACAGAGGTGCGAAGCCGGGAGACGGGGACCGGTTGCGGCAGGCGGAGCCTGGGGGCCGACTTCGCCATCTCGACGCCGGTCGATACCGGTTCCGGCATCAGTTCGGTCACCTTGACCACGTACGACTTGGCATCGTTCATACATCTTTGCCGTGCAGGCGGCCTGTACGACCTTGTCCGGTTCCAGAGGAACGGCGCGGCAGCCACGGTCAGATCTGGCTTCTCCTCATCCTGGACAAACGCTCAGGGGCGCGCCCGCCGGAGGTCCGTGCAGCCGAAGCCGGCGGGCCCGTGGCACGACGCCCCACAGCTCCTCCCGTTACGGCCCCCGAGAGCACTTCAGCGCGAGGGCGGCGATGTCGTCGTCGAGCCTTCCGCCGCTGTGCTGCAGCAGATCTCTGTGCAGCCGGTCGAGCATCTCGCGGGGCTGCTGCAGGCCTTGCCGCCGCATCCAGTCGGACAGCGGGAAGAACTGGCCCGTGTGGTCCCGGGTCTCCGATACGCCGTCCGTGTACAGCAGCAACCGGTCACCCGGGGCGATGGCGACGATGTCGACCCAGTAGCGGTCACCGACCAGCTCCGCGAGGTTGAGGGGCGGCGAGGGGGTGGTGGGCTCGAGGACCCGGACCTGCCCACGGTGAGCGATCAGCGGTGGGGGATGCCCGCAGTTGAGCAGTCGCATGTGGCCGCCGCCGTACGGGATCTCGGCGAGGAGAGCGGTGGCGAAGTGCTCCGACTGGTCCTGGACGGGAAACGCAGCGCTGTGGCGCGTGATGGTGGTCTCCAGCCGTTGGATGATGCCCTGCAGGTCGGGCTCGTCGTACGCGGCCTCCCTGAAGCAGCTGATCACCGCCGAGGCCGCCCCCACCGCGGCCATGCCCTTGCCGCGTACGTCGCCTATGAGCAGCCGGACCCCGTGCGGTGTACCGATCGCCTCGTAGAAGTCGCCGCCGACCCGGGCCTGCTCCTGGGCCGCCAGATACAGCGACTCGATCTCGACGTCCTCGATGCGGCGTGGCAGCGGGCGCAGCAGCACCTTCTGGACCGCGTCGGCGACGAGCCGGACCTGGAAGAGTATTTCCTCTCGCTGAAGCCGGACATGGCTCGCGTACGCGGCCGCCAAAGTGACCGCGATGATCGCGGCCGACGTGTACTGCGTCCCCAGATCGGTGTAGAAGAAGCTGAGAACGATCATGGTCAGCAGGCAGAACGCGCCCAACAGGATCGTGGGCAGCACGGGCCACATCGCGGCGGCAAGGGCGGGTGCGGCGGGCAGAAGGCGGCTGACGGCGATTTCCCTGGGTGTGGAGAACGCCAGGCCGGCGATGAGGACGGTCAGGATCACGGGCGACAGCCGGGCAGCTTCCCATCGGCCGCCGTAGGCAGGACGACGGCGCCACAGCCGCCCAAGCATGATCACAAAATGCATCATATCGACCTGAGCGGACATCGGGCGCGTGGAGGTCACGCACCGCACGCGAGCGATCGGGGGGCCCGGAGGACCGGCCCATACCGCGCATGACCACACAGACACCCGAAGTCAGCCGAGCAAGAGCAGGACAGGCAGGCCTGGCCACTGGGGATCACCGGTGTTAGAAAGGTCGCATGGCGAGTCGTTTCGCCCGTTTTCGGCGCCTCTCATCAAAGGGGCTGATCAGCAAGGGCACGCGAAGCGTGGCCGGGCAGGTGCTGGTTTTCCAGGTGGCCCTGGTGGTGCTGCTCGTAACCGCCGGCGTCTTTGCCCTTGTCCTGCAGTCGGAGCGGGACACCAGCGCCGAGGCCAAACGCCGCTCCACGGCCGTCGCGCAGACGTTCGCACACTCACCAGGCATCCTGGCGGCACTGCGGGCCCCGGAGCCGAGCAAAATCCTTCAGCCGCTCACCGAGGCGGCGCGCCGGGCCGCCGGCGTCGACTTCATCGTGGTCATGGACACCAAGGGCATCCGGTACACGCACCCCTTGCCGGACCGCATCGGAAAACGGTTCGTGGGCAAGATCGGGCCGTCGCTGGCGGGGAAGGTCTACGTGGAGAGCGTCAAGGGCCCGCTCGGTCGCGAGGTGCAGGCCACGGTCCCGATCAAGAACGCCGACAGCAACGTGGTGGCCCTCGTATCGGCCGGGATGAAGGTCAAGAACGTCGAAAGTCAGGTGGACCGCCAACTACCGATCATCCTGGGGGCAGGGGCCGGGGCGCTCGCGTTGTCCACCGGTGTGACGGTCCTGGTGGGCCGACGGCTGCGGCGGCAGACACACAGCCTGGCCCCGGACGAGATGACCTTGATGTACGAGCACCACGACACGGTGCTCCACTCCGTCAAGGAAGGGGTGCTGATCGTGGCTGCCGACGGGCGGCTGATGCTGGCGAACGACGAAGCCAGACGACTGCTGGAGCTGCCCCCGGACGTCGAGGGACGGCTTGTCCCGGATCTGCCGGGCCTCGATCCCGAGACGAAGGCGCTTCTCGCCTCCGGACACGAGGCCACTGACGAGGTGCACCTCGCCGGAGATCGGCTGCTCGCGGTCAACCAGCGGCCCACGGATCGCCAGGGCGGCCCCAAAGGGACGGTGGTGACGCTGCGCGACACCACCGAACTGCAGGCGGTGACCGGCAGGGCAGATGTGGCGCGGGAACGGCTCAGACTGCTGTACGACGCCGGACTCCACATCGGTACCACCCTGGACGTGATGCGCACCGCCGACGAGCTGGCGCGCGTCCCCGTTCCGCGCTTCGCGGACTTCGTCACTGTGGACCTGGCCGACGCCGTCCTGCACGGCGAGGAGCCGGCGCCCACGGCGAAGGACATGCGACGCGCTGCCGTGCGCGGCATCCGGGACGACCATCCGCTCTCCGAACAGGGGCGGCTTTTCGACTACCTTCCCTCCACGCCCCAGGCGCGCGGTTACGGCAGCGGCCGCTCCCAGCTGGTGAGCGATCTGCCGACGGCCACGGGCTGGCGCGTGCAGGACCCGGGGCGCGCCGAGGCGATCATCGGCTACGGCATCCGTTCCCTCATCAGCGCCCCCATCCAGGCCAGCGGCGTCGTGCTGGGCATGGCCAACTTCTGGCGCGCGCGACCACGTCAGCCCTTCGACGAGGAGGACCTGTCGCTGGCGGAGGAACTGGTGGCCCGTGCCGCGATAAGCATCGACAACGCCCGCCGCTACACCCGTGAGCACGCCCTGGCAGTCACCCTCCAACGCAGCCTGCTCCCCCAGGCCGTGCCCGAGCAGAACGCCCTCGACATCGCCTACCGCTACCTCCCCGCCCAGTCGGGCGTGGGCGGAGACTGGTTCGACGTCATTCCCCTGCCGGGGAGCCGGGTGGCACTGGCCGTGGGCGATGTGGTCGGCCACGGCCTCCACGCCGCCGCCACGATGGGTCGACTGCGGACCGCGGTGCACAACTTCTCCGCCCTCGATCTGCCGCCCGACGAGCTGCTGAGCCATCTGGACGACCTGGTCGGCCGCATCGACCAGAACGAGGCGGCCGAGAGTGCCGCAGGCCTCGTGGGTGCCACCTGCCTGTACGGGATCTACGACCCCGTGACGCGCAGCTACATC
Organism: Streptomyces sp. NPDC001604; assembly: GCF_042893475.1. NCBI lineage: Bacteria > Bacillati > Actinomycetota > Actinomycetes > Kitasatosporales > Streptomycetaceae > Streptomyces > Streptomyces sp. NPDC001604. The sequence continues at coordinate 179,124 of NZ_JBIAUY010000003.1, forward strand.
ACGGCGCGTGCGGGTCATCTGGCACCCGCACTGGTCCAGCCCGACGGAACCGTCACCTTCCCGGACGTGCCGGCCGGCCCGCCCCTCGGCCTCGGCGGCATGCCGTTCCAGACCGCGGAGCTGTGCCTCGAGGAGGGAACCCAGCTCGTCCTGTACACCGACGGCCTCATCGAGGACCGCAGGCGCGACCTGGATCGGGGAATGGAACTGCTGCGCGATGCGCTGACGGGCCACCCCGGACGGCCGCCCGAGGAGACCTGCCAGGACGTGCTGGACAGCTTGCTCCCCGAGCGCCCCAAGGACGACGTCGCCCTGCTCGTCGCCCGCACGCGGGAACTGCCACCCGACTGGATCGCCGACTGGGATGTACCGCCGGACCCGGCGGCGGTAGCGGGGATGCGCGACGCCGTGTCCGAGAAGCTCGACGCCTGGGACCTGTCGGAACTCGGCTTCACCACCGAGCTCGTCCTGAGTGAGCTCGTCACCAACGCCATCCGCTATGGCGCCGAGCCGTTTCACGTACGGCTGATCCGCGACCGTACGCTGATCTGCGAGGTGTCCGACGGCAGCAGCACCTCACCGCACCTGCGGTACGCCGCGACCACGGACGAGGGCGGCCGGGGCCTGTTCCTGGTGTCGCAGATGGCTGAGCGCTGGGGCACCCGGTACACCCCGCAGGGCAAGGTGATCTGGGCCGAACAGGCTCTGCCCAAGGCCGTCCAGCAGCCCGTCCCGGCACCGGCCGACGTGGCGACGCCCCCTGGCGAGGAGGCGGCCGGCCCGGGAACCCCGACGTGAGGCGCCGGCGTGAGTTCCCGGCCATTTCTCCGACGGTTTGCGGTCAGAATATCCGGGAACCCGGATTCGGTTTGCGCCAGAAGGTCTTTGCGCCAAAAAGGTCCGGGGAGCAGAAAGCAGCCGCTCGTCGCACGTCTGTCATGCGGGGCGCTCTGCGTGTTTCGTAGCGGTGCGGTGTGCGGTGCGCGACCATACGGACGCCGACACACATCATCGGCATTGTGCGTGGAAACACGGAGACAGAAAGAAGGACGGACGTGTCAGGCAGCGAAAGCGAGAACCCAGTAATCCCCTCACCGACCCCCACGCCGACTCGGCCCAGGACAAACCGGGACTGGTGGCCGAATCAGCTGGACCTTCAGATTCTCCACCAGCACTCGTCCCTCTCCAATCCCATGGACGAGGACTTCGACTACGCGAAGGAGTTCGCGACCCTCGACGTGGACGCGCTGAAGCGGGACGTCTTCGAGGTGATGACGACGTCGCAGGACTGGTGGCCTGCCGACTACGGCCACTACGGGCCGCTCTTCATCCGGATGAGCTGGCACGCGGCGGGCACGTACCGGATCGCCGACGGCCGGGGCGGTGGCGGCAGCGGCGCTCAGCGCTTCGCCCCCCTCAACAGCTGGCCGGACAACGCGAGTCTCGACAAGGCGCGCCGTTTGCTCTGGCCGGTCAAGCAGAAGTACGGCCGGAAAATCTCCTGGGCCGACCTCCTGGTTTTCGCCGGCAACTGCGCGATGGAATCAATGGGTTTCAAGACGTTCGGGTTCGGCTTCGGGCGAGAGGATATCTGGGAACCCGAGGAAATCTTCTGGGGGCCCGAGGACACCTGGCTCGGAGATGAGCGTTACAGCGGCGACCGGGAACTCGCCACGCCTTTCGGTGCGGTGCAGATGGGACTGATCTACGTCAATCCGGAGGGGCCCAACGGCAACCCGGATCCGATCGCCGCCGCCCGGGACGTCCGCGAGACATTCGGGCGCATGGCGATGAACGACGAGGAGACGGTCGCACTCATCGTCGGCGGTCACACCTTCGGCAAGTGTCATGGTGCCGTCGATCCCGCGTACATCGGTCCGGAACCCGAGGCCTGCCCCGTCGAGCAGCAAGGCCTCGGCTGGCGGAACACGTACGGCAGCGGCAAGGGCGCCGACGCGCTCACCAGTGGGCTCGAGGGCGCATGGACCACCGAGCCGACGAGGTGGGACAACGGGTATCTGGACAACCTGTTCCGGTACGACTGGGAGCTGACGACGAGCCCCGCCGGTGCCAAACAGTGGACTCCCACGGACCCTTCGGCCAAGGACACGGTGCCCGACGCTCACGATCCGTCGAAGAGGCACGCTCCCATGATGCTGACGACGGACCTCGCGCTGAAGCTGGATCCGGTCTACGGCCCGATCGCGAAGAGCTTCCACGAGAACCCGGACAAGCTCGCGGAGGCGTTCGCCAAAGCGTGGTACAAGCTGCTGCACCGCGACATGGGACCCGTCGCGCGCTACCTCGGCCCGTGGGTTCCCGAGCCGCAACTGTGGCAGGATCCCGTCCCCGAGGTCGATCACGAACTCGTCACAGACGAGGACATCGCCACACTCAAGAGCAGGATCGTCGCCTCGGGACTGTCCATCTCCCAGCTGGTCACCACCGCTTGGGCGGCGGCGGCGAGCTTCCGCGGCACCGACAAGCGTGGCGGGGCCAACGGGGCACGGCTTCGGCTCGCACCGCAGCGGGACTGGGAGGTCAACCACCTGCCCGAGGTGGCCGAGACATTGCAGAAGCTGGAGCAGATCCAGCAGGACTTCAACCTCTCGCATGCCGGCGGAACGAAGGTCTCGCTCGCCGACCTGATCGTCCTGGGCGGGTGCGCGGCCGTCGAGCAGGCCGCGAAGAACGCCGGGTACGACATCACGGTCCCGTTCGCACCGGGGCGCACGGACGCCTCGCAGGAACAGACCGACGTGGAGTCGTTCGCCGTGCTCGAACCCAGGGCCGACGGATTCCGCAACTACCTCCGGACGGGAGAGAAGTTGTCGCCGGAGACCCTCCTGCTGGACCGCGCCAGCCTCCTGACGCTGACCGCTCCCGAGATGACGGTGCTGATCGGCGGCATGCGGGTCCTGAACACCGGCTTCAAGCGATCCCCGCACGGCGTCTTCACGCACCGGCCGGAGACACTGACCAACGACTTCTTCGTCAACCTGCTCGACATGGGCACTCAGTGGCAGACATCGACTTCGGACGAGAACGTGTACGAAGGCCGGGACCGCGGCACGGGCGAGCTCAAGTGGACCGCCACCGCGGTCGACCTCATCCTCGGTTCGAACTCCCAGCTTCGGGCCGTCTCGGAGGTCTACGCGTGCCAGGACGCGGGAGAGAAGTTCGTGCGTGACTTCGTTGCCGCGTGGGACAAGGTGATGAACCTCGATCGGTTCGACCTCTCCTGACCCGATGTCCTGGTCGGGCGATGACGCGGAGAGCACAGAGCCCCCGCGACGCTCCCACGGTGGGCACGCGCACTCCAGCGGCAGAACGCGTGCCCGCCGCCAGGCTGACGCCGGGCAGCTCGGCGTCGGCGAACTCGGCGAGCTGCCGGTCGAGTTCCTGGATCTCGACGAACACGTCGAGGATTTCGCGGTGGCGCGGGTTCTCGGACCTGCTCTCAGCCGCCGCTCCGTGAGCCGTCATGGTGGTTCGACGCATAGCCGGGCCCCGAACTATGTCGTCCCACCACATGTGCCCCTGACCTGCGCCTTCCTACGGTGTGCCAACACGTACCCGTCCCCACCGCACGCGAGGAAGTGGCGCACATGGCCTTCGCAACGACCGCTCCACCACCAGCCGGCAACCTCAAGCGCATCGTCGCCGCCAGCCTCATCGGCACCACCATCGAGTGGTACGACTTCTTCCTCTACGGTTCCGCCGCCGCGCTCGTCTTCAACAAGCTGTTCTTCCCGGACTCGGACCCCCTGGTCGGCACACTTCTGTCCTTCCTGACGTACGCCGTCGGGTTCGCCGCCCGTCCGTTGGGTGCGCTCGTCTTCGGCCACTACGGCGACCGGATCGGGCGCAAGAAGCTGCTGGTGCTGAGTCTGCTGCTGATGGGCGGGGCGACGTTCGCGATCGGTTTGCTGCCGACGCACGCGACGGTCGGCGCAGCCGCGCCCGTGCTGCTGACAACTCTGCGTCTGATTCAGGGCTTTGCGCTGGGCGGTGAGTGGGGCGGGGCCGTGTTGCTGGTGTCCGAGCACGGGGACGCCCGGCGGCGTGGCTTCTGGGCCTCGTGGCCGCAGACCGGCGCGCCGGCGGGGCAGTTGCTGGCCACCGGTGTGCTGTCCCTGCTGACGGCCCTGCTCTCGGACGACGCCTTCGGGACCTGGGGCTGGCGGATCCCGTTCCTCCTCTCCGGAGTCCTGGTGATCGTCGGTTTGTGGATTCGTCTGTCTGTCGATGAATCGCCGGTGTTCCAGCAGGCGTTGGCACAGGCCGAGGCCCGCAAGGCCGACCGGAACGCGGAGGCGGAGAAGCTGCCGCTGGTGTCCGTGCTGCGCCACCACTGGCGGGACGTGCTGGTCGCGATGGGCGCGCGCATGGCGGAGAACATCAGCTACTACGTCATCACCGCGTTCATCCTCGTCTACGCCACCACCTCGGCCGGCGTCTCCAAGCAGACCGCGCTCAACGCCGTACTGATCGCGTCGGCCGTGCACTTCGCGGTCATCCCGGCGTGGGGCGCACTGTCGGACCGGGTCGGACGGCGTCCGGTGTATCTGCTGGGCGCGGTCGGCGTCGGGCTGTGGATGTTCCCGTTCTTCTCCCTCATCGACACCGGTGGCTTCGGCAACCTGATCCTCGCGGTCACCGTGGGTCTGGTGCTGCACGGTGCGATGTACGCACCCCAAGCCGCCTTCTTCTCCGAGATGTTCGCGACCCGGATGCGCTACTCGGGCGCCTCGATCGGCGCCCAGTTCGCCTCGGTCGCGGCGGGCGCCCCGGCACCCCTGATCGCCACCGCACTGCTGGAGGACTACGACAGCTCCACCCCGATCGCCCTGTACGTCATCGCCGCGGCCCTGCTGACGGTCCTCGCGGTGGGTCTCGCCAAGGAGACCCGTCAGCGGGACCTGGCGGATGTCGAACCGTCCGCGGGCACGGAGCCTGCGACTGCCCCGGCGGCGGACGCACGCACCGTGTGACCCGTCGTCAGTCCGCCCCCGTACGCCTCGCGTACGGGGGTCAGTGCTGTGCGCGCGCCGACAACCGGTGCAGCCGCAGCGCGAGTTGGATCTCCAGGGCGCGGGCAGGGTCCTGCCAGTCGTCGCCCAGGAGGCGGGCGACGCGGTCCAGGCGCTGCGCCACCGTGTTGACGTGGACGTGCAGTTCGGACTTGGTGCGGGCCGGGCTCATGCCGCAGGTGAAGTAGGCGTCGAGGGTGTGCACCAGGTCGGTGCCGCGTCGTTCGTCATAGGCGACGACCTGGCCGATCGTGCGGTCCACGAAGCCGGCGATGTCGCGGTCCCCGGCCAGCAGCAGGCCGAGGAAGCCGAAGTCCTCGGCTGCGGCCCCGTCGCCGGAGCGGCCCAGCAAACGCAGGGCGTCCAGGCAGCGTCGGCCCTCGGCGTAGGCGGCTGCCGCGGTGTCGGGGTGGGCGGCGAGGTCCTGGACGGGGGCGGAGGCGCCGACGGTGACCGCCTCGTGGACCGCCGTGCCCAGTTGGCGGGCGGTACGGCGAGCCAGGTCGGTGGCGGTGTCGCCGGGGGCCAGCGGCAGCAGCAGGACGGTGCCGCCGTCGCGGGCGGCGGCCAGCCCGTGCCGGGTCGCGGCGAGGTGCGAGGCGGCGGACCACAGGCGGCGACGGGCGTCGGCCTCCGTGTCGGCGTCGGGGGCGGTGCCGTCGAGTCGGGCGGCGAGTACGACGTGGGTGGCGTCGAGGTCGGCGTGCAGCCGGGAAGCGCGCTCACGCAGCAGGCGTGGGTCGCGGTCGCGGGCGTCGAGGAGGTCGTCCAACAGCTCGCCGCGCACGCGCTGTTCGGCCTCGGCTGCCGAGCGTCTGGCGAGCAGCAGCAGTGAGGTGACCATCGCCGCGCGTTCCAGGGTGCGTTGGTCGACGGGGTCGAGGCCGGGGTGGCCGCGCAGGACGAGCGCACCGAGCAGTTCGCCACCCGCGGCCACGGCGGCGATCCAGTCATCCTCGTGCCGTACGGCGTGCCCCTCGGCCCGGGATGCCTCGAGAGGCGCCGCCGGGGCGTCACTCGCCTCGGTGAACTCGACTGTACCGTCGAGGACTTGGGAGACGGCCGCGGCCACGTCGTGGACCCCGCCGCCGCGCAGCACCAGCTCCGCGAGCCGGTCGTGGACGTCGGAGGCGCGTTCGATGACGGCGCTGCGGTCGCGGATGATCTCGTTGGCGCGCTCCAGGCCGGCCAGGGCCGAGCGGGTCTCGGTGAGGAGGTTGGCGGTGTCGATGGCGGCCGCTGCCAGTGCCGCGAACGAGCCGAGCAGCGCGATCTGTTCACGTTCGAAGACCCGGGCGCGCCGGTCGGCCGCGAAGAGGACACCGATGACGTGGTGGCCCAGCATCAGGGGCACGCCGAGGATGGCGACCAGGCCCTCGTCGCGCACACCGTTGTCGATCGTGTTGGTGTGCTGGAAGCGGTCGTCCTTGAAGTAGTCGTCGGTGACGTACGGGCGGGCCGTCTGGGCCACGAGCCCGCCGAGCCCCTCCCCCATGCCGAGCCGCAGCTGCTGGAAGCGGGCGGCCACGGAACCCTCGGTCACCCGCATGTAGGTGTCGCCGCGCTCCGGGTCGTTCAGGCTGAGGTAGGCGACGTCGGTGCCGAGCAGGGAGCGGGCGCGCTGCACGATCGCCTGCAGTACGGCGTCCAGGTCCCGTAGGCCCGCGAGGTCGTGGGCGGTCTCGAAGAGTGCGGACAGCTCGGCCTCGCGGCGGCGGCGCCCCTCCAGTTCCGCGCGCACCCGCAGCGCGAGCAGCTTGGCGTGCTCGAGCGCGTCGATCGCCTCGGCGGGCCGTCCCTCGGCGCGCGCCAGCAGCACCGGCTGCTCGTAGGCGTCGGCGGACGCGCCTCTGGCCAGCAGCTGAAGGAACGGCGTCTCGGCGCCGGTGAGGGCACCAGCTGCGCCTTCGGCGTCGGTGCGCTCGGCGGACTGCACGTGATCGCGGGGCATGCCCACAGGATTGCTCATTGCGAGGCCGCCTGGTCAGCCCTGTGGACAACTTGCCGATGCACTGCTGCCTGCCCAGGTCAGTGCGCGGTCCAGCCGCCGTCGAGGACGAGCGAGGTGCCGGTCACGAAGGAGGCCTGGGGGCTGCACAGGTAGGCCACGGCCTCGGCGACCTCCTCCGGTTCGATGAGCCGTTTGACGGCGCTGTCCTGCAGCAGCACCTCCGCCAGGACGCGTTCCGCGGGGATGCCGTGCGCCTGCGCCTGGTCGGCGAGCTGCTTCTCGACCAGGGGGGTGCGCACATAGGCGGGGTTCACACAGTTCGAGGTGACGCCGTGGGGTGCGCCTTCGAGGGCGGTGGTCTTGGACAGTCCCTCCAGACCGTGTTTGGCGGCCACATAGGCCGACTTGTAGGCCGAGGCCCGCAGTCCGTGGACGGAGGACACGTTGACGACACGGCCCCACCCCTGGCCGTACATATGGGGCAGCGCTCCGCGGATGAGGCGGAAGGGTGCTTCCAGCATCACGGTGAGCACGGTGTGGAAGACCTCGGGCGGGAACTCCTCGATGGGACGCACCAGCTGCAGCCCGGCGTTGTTGACGAGCACGTCGGTGCCCGCGGCCGCGAGTTCGGCGGCGTCGAGGTCGGTGAGGTCGAGGACGTGTGCTTCGACCGTGCCCGCGAGGCCCCGGGCCTGCTCGGCCAACGTGTCCAGGCCCTCGGCGTCCCGGTCGACCGCTCTGACCTTGGCCCCGGCGGCCGCGAGGCGCAGCACACATGCGCGGCCGATGCCGCCGGCGGCGCCGGTGACGAGGGCGGTGCGGCCGCCGAGGTCGAGGGAGGGGGCGTGGGGGGCCGGGAGGGCGCTGGGCGGGGTCATGTCTCGACCCTAGGCAGCAGCCCCGCCTTCCCACATGTGCTCATCACCCATACTTCACTCGGAACTCATGGGCTCGAACCATGTGGGTTCGTCGGACAGGGCTTGCTTGATCCGGAAGTAGTGGTAGTCGGTCATGGCCGGCAGCTCGTCCAGCGGGAACCAGCCGACCGCCAAGGACTCGTCGTCGTTGACCCGGGCCTCGCCGTCGATGGCGCGGCAGCGGAAGCAGAGGTCCATGAACTGGCAGATGTCGCCGTTGGGGTAGGTGACCTGCCGTCCGGTCCGGACGCTGACCAGCCGCTCGACGGCGACCCGGACGCCGGTCTCCTCCTCCACCTCCCGCGCGAGTGCGGCGGCAGGCTGCTCACCGGGCTCCGGGATACCGGAGATCAGCGCCCACCGGTGGTTGTCCGCACGCTGCCCGAGCAGGACTCTGCCCTCGTCGTCGAAGACGACGGCGCTCACGCCGGGAAGCCAGAGCAACTGGTGGCCTGCGGAGGCCCGGATCTCGCGGATGAAGTCAGGAGTAGGCATGACACCGACCCTAAGGGGCCGGTGTCCCGGTCCCGGCGCACCTCATGGGGCGTGCGCCGGGCGTACGGCTACACATTCCGGGCGCGCCGCCCGCGCAGACCGGCACCGATCGCCCAGCCGAGGCCGCCAGCGGCGACCAGCACGAGGGCGATCTCCGGCAGGATGCCCACTCGCGTGGCGGGCGTCTCCGAGGAGCGCAGCGGCACCTTCTGCACCAGGTGGGCGTGGACGAACATGCCGGTCTTCTGGGTGATCCTCCCGTCCGGCATGATGACCGCGCTGACGCCGCTGGTGACCGGCACGGTGACGGTCCGGCTGTGTTCGACGGCGCGCACGCGCGACATGGCGAGCTGCTGGTAGGTCATCTCGCTGCGGTCGAAGGTGGCGTTGTTGCTCGGCACGGAGATCAGCTGCGCCCCGTCGGTGACCTCGGAGCGTACGGCCCAGTCGAAGGCGGCCTCGTAGCAGGTGACCAGGCCGACCTTGGCGTGGTCCATGCTGAACACGCCCGGCTTGGTGCCGCGGCTGAAGTCCTGGCGGACCATCGAGGTCCAGTTGCTGTTGATCGCGCCGATCAGGGAGCGCAGCGGCAGGTACTCGCCGAACGGCTGGATCTGCCGCTTGTCGTAGCTGTCGGTGGGGCCCTTCTTCGGGTCCCACAGGAGTTGCTCGTTCCAGAGCTTGCCGTCCCGCTCGACCACACCGCCGACCGAGATGGGCACACCGATCGCCTTGGCCGCGCTGTCGATGACGGCGTACGCGTCGGCGTTGGCGAAGGGGTCGACGTCGGAGGAGTTCTCCGGCCACAGCACGAAGTCGGGCTTGGGCGTCTTGCCCGCCTTGACCTCGGCGGCCAGGCGCATCGTCTCGCGCGCGTGGTTGTCGAGCACGGCACGCCGCTGGGCGTTGAACTCCAGTCCGGAGCGCGGCACATTGCCCTGGATGAGGGCGACGGTCGCATAGCCGTCCTCGGCCTTGTCGCTGACCAGCGAGCGGGCGGCGACCGCGCCGACCACCGGGACGGCCACGCTCAGCAGGGCGACGGCCGCGGCCGACCGCTGGACGTCACGAGTGCGCCGCACATCCAGGGCGAGGCGTACGACCTCGTAGAGGCCGAAGCCGCACAGGACGACCGCGAAGCCGAGGACCGGGGTGCCGCCGAGCGCCGCCAGCGGCAGGAAGACGCCGTCGGCCTGACCGAATGCGATCTTGCCCCAGGGGAAGCCGTTGAACGGCACGCGCGCGCGTGCCGCCTCGCCGGCTATCCATAGGGCTGCCGCCCACACCGGCCACGCGGGCAGCTTGGACACCACGGCGACACCCGCGCCGACCAGCGCGACGAAGATCGCCTCGATCGCCACCAGAGCCAGCCAGGGCACCGGGCCGACCTCCACGCCGGTCCACACCAGCAGCGGCAGCAGGAAGCCGAGGCCGAAGAGGTAGCCGAGGCCCAGGCCCGCCTTCCAGGTGCGGCCGCGCAGCACCCAGCCGAAGACGGCGAAGGCCGGAACGGCCAGCCACCACAGGGTGCGGGGCGGGAAACTGACGTAGAGCAGCACTCCGGAGAGCGCCGCGGCGAGGGCCGGAACGAAGCGTACGAGGCGCGCCGGGCGCGATGCGGGCGCGCTCTGCGGCTGCAACTGGTCCGACTCGTCCACGGAGGTTGCGGTGACGGTCACTCCGGGAGTGTACGGCGCGTGACTTCGACGCGGACAGCGCGGTCCAGGGGGCGGCACGGGGCGCCGGTCCGCGCGGGAGCCGTATCGTTCCTGCGCAACTCGGTCCAACTCATCCACAAAACGTCCATCAGCGGTTACGGTGTGCCCAGCCACAGTCGCGCGGCCGGTCACGGCCTCGGCGGCCTGGGTCGTTCGAGGTCGGGGGGCTTCGGTCCGGTTCGGGGGGCGGGGTGGGTTCCACAGGGATGACGTCTGAAGCCGGTCCGGGGGAGGTCGGCGAGAGACGAAACGTTTCCGACGCGGTGGGTGTGGTGGTGCTCGGGGCGTGCGCCACCTGGTCGCTGGTCACGGCGACCGTGCATGACGGCCGCCCGGAGGGTGTGCTGCTCGCGGTGCTGGCCGTGGCGGCCGGTTATGCCGCGGGGCGGATCTGCGGGGCGTTGCTGCCGGTGGCTGCGCCGTGTGCCGGGGCGCTGGCCGGGCTGGGCCTGGCGGTCGCCGTGCCGCACCTCGCCCCGGGGCCGCAGATCGTGACGCCGCTCGGACACGCCGGTGCCACTGCCGCTCTGCTGACCTTGTGCGTGGGTGCTGCGTGCTGCGCGGCCTGGGCCGCCGACTCGCCGGGCGGGCGGTTCCTCATGGGCTCGCTGGCGGCCGGCATCACCGTGACCGCGGCCTTCCTGGGCTCGATCAGCGGTTTCGTCATCTGCAGCGCCGTGTTGCTGTGCTCGCTGGCGGCCGGCCGAATGCACAGCCGTGGTGCGGGCATCACCGGACTCGCCCTGACCGCGGCCCTGGTCACCGGTCTGACCTGGGCCGTCGCGGGAAATTCGCTGCCCGCGGGACTGATCACGTCCCTGGACGGCCCGCTCACCGAGCACCGTGTCCAGCTGTGGCAGGACGCCCTGCACATGGCGCACCGCAACCCGGCCCTGGGCGTGGGCCCGGAGCGTTTCGGTGAACTGAGCACGACGGCGAGCGGGACCCTGCTCTCCGACGGCAAGCCGCACTCGGCGCTGCTCCAGCAGGCGTCGGAACAGGGCGTCGTCGGGGTGGTCCTGCTGGGGGCGTCCTTCTGCTGGGTGCTGCATGGGCTGTGGCGCTCTTCGCGGCCCACGCCGGTGGTACTCACTGCCGGAGCGGCCCTGACGGGACTCGCGACGATCGCCACGGTCGGCAACGCGCTCAGCTTCACCGCCGTGTCGGTCGGCGCGGGCCTCCTCGCGGGCCTGGCCACGGCCAGGCCGCTGACCGACGGGTCACCTCAGCGGCAGGTGGCCGTACGAGCGCGCCGTGACCGGCTCACACCGTGACGGGGCTGCTCAGTGCAGTGCGCCGGTCGTGCCCGGACGCAGCCGGTCCTTGATGACCCGTACTGCGGTCTCGGCGTTGTCCACGGTGACCGTGAACGTGTGGCCGTCCCACAGCCGCAGGACGACACCCTCGCCGCGCCGCACGACGACCGCGGTGCCCTTCTCGGGACGCCAGCGGTAGCCCCAGCCGCCCCAGTGGCGCGGGTTGACGTGCTCGGCGAACTCGGCGCCCGCGACATGGGAGAGCGGAATGCGGCGGCGCGGCACGCCGATGTGGCCGCAGCGCACCTCGAGACACTCCGTGTCGAGTTTCAGATCGACGTGCAGGAACGCGAGCGTGCCGAAGAGGACCAGCAGCCCGGCGGCGATGCAGCCGACGACGGCCATGACGAGCGGGGCGATGCCCGACGTCCAGGCGGAGTCGACGGCCAGCTCGATACCGAGCGCCATGACGGCCGCGCCGGCCAGCGCCGGCAGCCACTGGACCCGCTTGGTGGCGTGCCCGGTCCAGACGTCGGGGTGCTTGGCCTTCTCGCCGTGGGGGTGGTCCCTCATGGCTACGAGGTTACTCAGGTTTCGCTGCGCGGGCACCGAGTCGCGGAGTGTGACCATGCCGACGTTGCCGATCGCGGACCACAGGCGTCCGTTTCGCGGCTTTCGGTCACCGTGCGGGAGTGACCGCCTGCAGGAGCCTGCCCTCCTCGTACGCCGGGGCAGGCGC